>CAYSBG010000276.1:0-3639 GCA_964429125.1 uncultured Aliiroseovarius sp. | reverse complement strand
CCGGGGCGCAAGTGCGATGCGCCGCTCATCGCCGCGTCGGAATAGACTCTTGTTACCTGCCACCCGTTCTGTTCGGCGAGCTTTCGGCACAGACGTGCCTGGTCTTCGATCGAGGCATCCGTTTGCAGGTCGGAAGAATACCGGGCGTAAATCACCGCGCGCATGGTTTGGGCCTTTCCTCAGTCTTGTGGTGCAACTGCCGTTTGGCCCGCCCCATTATAGGCATGGAACAGCGCATGTCTTCCACAATCGATTGCAACTCGTTGCAACTGGAGATGCCGGTCGCCCGGTTGTAGTGACGTTCCGACATGGTGAGCGTGGCATGGCCCAAGAGGTCGCGGATGATGTTTACATGTTCCGGGTCAAGTTCGGCAATCGAGGTTGCCGCAATGTGGCGGAAAACATGCGACCGCAGGGCAATGCCTAGATGTTGTTTGGTGATCTCGGGCAGCGCACGCGAAAAACCGTCGGGGGTGAGCGCATGGCCATACTGGCTAATCCAGAGCGCTTGATCGGTTTTGCCGTTCAGGAGAAACGGGCGGTGGGTTTCAAGGTAGGTCTGCATGGGGGCGACCAGATTGGCAGGAAAGGCAAAGCTGCGCGCACGCTTGTCTTTCATGTCTTGCGCCCGGAATTGAAGCTGAAATCCCGTGCCCGACGGGATCAGGTGTTTGCCAAGTTCCATGCCCAGCAATGTCCTGCGGCGCAGCGGGCGCGCGATCAGAAAGCCGATCATCAATGCTTGGCGGAAGTGAATGGCTCGCGTCTTTGGTGAAGCGGAGATATCGGCCTCCACCTCTTCCATCCGTGTCAGGGACCATTGAAGAATTTCTGGCGCGGATATGGGTTTCGCAGCAGGCAAGGATGCGCGATTGGCCTCGCTCAGCAAGCGGTTGGAAAAGGTGTTCAGCCAACCCCAGTCGGCACCTGGGGCGAAAGCACGCGACAGGACAAAAAGGTCCGAGATCAGGTTCTGGGTTGAGCAGGGCTTCAGGCGCGCCTGGCATTCTTCCACGTAGGCGCGCACGCGAGCGCGCGTCACCCGGCGTGCAGGCGCAAGGTCCAGTGCTGCCGGATCGGTTCGCGTAAGAAAGGACAGCCATTGACCATAGCCCTGCCGCCGCTTTGCCCGGCTTCCTTCGGACCAGTGCGCAAAGGCTCCAGTATCTTCAAGGAACCCGGCATGGGTGAACAGTTGCTCCCAGGCAGAGCGATCTGCCTGGGGCCAGTCTTCAAATTTGAGCACCAACGGAACAGGTTCAGACATCGGAACCTCCCCACTTGGAAAGCACGACCTTGTCGTATTGCTCATGCGCCCATTTGTTGGAAAGGTCCGCATAGAAATCCATGGTGGTTTGCAGGGTGCGGTGCTTGAGCAGGCGTCGCACCGTCTCGAAATCGCCCGGTTTTTCGCGCAGATAAAGCATAGCGGCAATGTGGCGAAAGAGATGCGGTGAAACCTTCAGCCCGGTTTCCCGGAACAAGACCTGCTTGAGTGCACCCCCGAGGTTGGTGGCATGGCGGGGCTTGCCATCCGATGCCTTGGGAAACAGCGCGGTTCCGGGCACTTCTGAAACGAGCGGGCGAAACCGCATGACATACTGATGCAGAAGGCGCGAGTTTCCGGAGTTCAGCTCAACTTCAATGTCTTCGCCGTTCTTGACCTCGCGGCCCTCGATGCGGATCGAATAGATCGTGTGCGTTCCACGTGTCTGCGTGATCAGGTGACGATCCAGATCGAGGCTTGCCAGGTTCTTGATGCGCATGGGGCATGCCAGAAGGATGGTGATGACCGTTGCATACATGGCATCCAACCCGGCAAGCCTGCCTGCCTTGGCGGTGTTTGCCCGTTCCATGAGCCGATCCGGCAAGGAAAGAAGCCGGGCCACATTCTCCCAATTGTCAAACTGGGCCAGGCGCAGCTTGTTCTTCGGGCTCATCCCTCTCGGTTCGGTCGCCACGTGTTTCCTGATGCCGGCAATGGCGTCGATTTCTTCTTGCGGTAGCTTCAGGTGATGGCGTGCGATGGCCAGCAACAACATGGCGATGTTGTTCAGGCTCGCGGGCGGGGTTTCTAGGTCGCGCCGCTGCATGTAGGCGATAAACGCTTTTTTCATGTTGTCAGCGGTGATCACGCTGCGAAGATCGACAAAGCCTTTCGGGTCTTCGCCAGCCTGAACCAGCGCATCCAGGTATTGCCTCAACCCTGCCTCGTTATTGCGCAGGGACATGGGGGCTTGCGGTCGTATCGGTGCGTCCTCGTTGAAAATGTCCGCGTGTGATACCCGCGCCTGATAGCAGGCGAAATCCGCAAGCAGGCTTTCGGGATAGTCTGGCAGCGGAATGCACTTGTGCGCGCCGCCCTTCTGATAGGTCATTTTTTGCAGGGGCAGGTTGTTGCGTGAAATGATGGCATTCCACATCTGGGCCACGCCCTTGCAGAGCTTGTGCGGTTCTTTCCCCAGCGTCCGGGCATCAATGTAGCTTTGGAAATCGCGCATGACCGCGTCGGTGACGGCCTCTGGCTCGATCCCGTGATGACAGCAGAATTTGACGAAACGCGACAGGACGAAAACCTGATGCTTCGCATCGCTCATGGCGAGGAATTCGCGCCATTTTGCACTATGCTCGGTGCGCGGAATGTCACGCGGGAATGCGCGCGTGATCCGCAAGGCCCTTGTGAGGTCCGACTTGATGTTTGCCCACGTCTTGGGGGTAATCCCGGCCTGAACCGGATGCACCTTCGCCAGCAGACGCCTCAGATCGGGTGCATTGGCGGGAATGTCCTGAGGCGTTTTGTGCAGATATCGGGCCACGCGATTGATCGCCGAGATCAGATCGCGCCGCTTCGTCTCTGTCAGGTTGCGGTTCGCCTCGAGTGCTTCGCGAACGTCATGAAGGGTTTTTGCGGGTGTTGTGTCGAAGGCCATGGTATTTCCTTTTTGGCTCGTCAGGTTTTGGGTTGGTTTGGAGACAGAAAGAGACATGGCGGCCCACGAGCGGAAATTCGGGAAAACGCAGCGGTCAATTTGAAGCCGGAGTTTGCTTGACCGTTTTCCCTGCCGCCGAAAAATGCCGGACTTTTGAGGACATTAGAGGACATGGGCCAAATACCCCTGTCCACGCGCCACCGCGAGCGCTTTCAGGTCGGCTCTGGCAATGCGCCAGTCTCGTCCCAAGCGCGTGGCGGGCAAGGTTCGCGCGGTGATCCAGCGGCGAACGGTTTTGGGGGAGACCCGAAACAACTGCGCAACTTCCTTGACGCTGAGGTAGGTGGCGTTTGTGGGGAAAGGGAGATCAGGCATCCCGCACCCCCTGTTCCCGCTTGGTGGAAAGGGCAGCGAAATCCGCACGTGCGGCTTCACGGGCCAACAAACGTACAAGGGCGAGCAGGGCTTCGGGGATGGGAAGGCCGGGGGCGGCATCCACAGGCGCAGATGGAGCACAGGTCATCGAACGAGTCCTTTCGAGAAAGAACCGCGGTTCGGCGATGATCCTTATGGTGAAATCAGGAAGACACTCCTGACAACGAACCATGAACCCGAAAACGGGTCTGGATCATTGCCTCGAGTGCCTGACAGGCGCTTACGCCCAAATTGGCTCCCTAGCGGCCCAGCCACTATGGCTGGTGGGATTTGT
>CAYSBG010000275.1:0-3643 GCA_964429125.1 uncultured Aliiroseovarius sp. | reverse complement strand
GCGAAAAAGACCACGGCCAAAAAATCGGCGGTCAAACTTGCAGATGAACCTGTCGCTGAACCGGTCGTCGAGCCTGTGAGTGAAGCCAAATCCGAGCCGACGCCTATGGCAGAAGTGGCCAAGGCCGAAGCTGATACGCCGTCCAAGCCCAAGAAAAAAGGCTGGTGGTCCCTGGGCCGCTAAAGCGTTTCGAGTTTATGTTGAGGCACAACATGATCTCGAAACGCCCATGACATTGAGAGGGTGCGAGCGTTTCGACATATTGTCGTGTCTCAGCAATATGTCGAAACGCTTTAAGGCGCGATACGCTTCAGGTAAAGCGGCGGGCTGAAAGGCCCGCCCTTTGCCGTTTTACTTGCGGATATAAAAGCGCAACGCGCCACCGGTTTCGCCGTTACCGAGCAGATCATACCCCTGCTCGTTGCAGAAATGTGGAACATCGATGATTGCTGCGGGATCGTCAGTGCGCAGGCAGAGAACCTGTCCCGGGTCCATGGCGATGAGCCGCTTGCGGGCGCGTAAAACCGGCAATGGGCAGAGCAGGCCCAGCGCGTCTACTTCGACGTCGGTTTTGAAATCGTTGTCCATGCAATACGCGTATTCGTCCCGGGCGCGTAGGTCCAGAAGAAGTTCGCGCAACTGTGACAATCCGGGTGGTGACGGCGGCGAAAAGACCGGTTAGGAATGGGCCATGTTTGGAATAGAAATCATCGATGCCTCTTTGCTGCCAGCTATGCTGGTCGCTTTGGTGGCCGGGCTGTTGTCCTTCCTCAGCCCCTGTGTGCTGCCGATCGTGCCGCCCTACCTGGCCTATATGTCCGGGGTGTCGATGGGGGATTTGAACGCGGGCAAAAACTTCAATGGCAAGGCCATGCTGACGGCGTTGTTTTTTGTTTTTGGCCTGTCCACGGTATTTCTGTTCCTTGGTTTCACGGCCTCGGCCTTTGGGGCGTTTTTCCTGCAAAACCAGGGGACGTTCAATTTGATTGCCGGTATCGTGGTGATGATATTTGGCGCCCATTTCGTCGGCGCGATCCGCATCCCGTTTCTGGAGCGCGAAGCGCGACTTGATGCGGGGGACCGCGGCGGCTCGGCCTTTGGCGCCTATTTTCTGGGCCTGGCTTTTGCCTTTGGCTGGACGCCGTGCATTGGCCCGCAATTGGGCGCCATTCTGTCGATGGCGGCCAACGAGGCAAATGTGGCGCGTGGCACCATGCTGCTGGCGGTTTACGCCGCAGGGCTGGGCATTCCGTTCCTGTTGGTCGCGGCGTTCTTCCCGCGCATGACCGGTGTGATGAACTGGATGAAGCGCCATATGGACCGGATCGAAAAGATCATGGGCCTGCTGCTTTGGACAATTGGCTTGTTGATGATCACCGGTGGTTTTTCGGTCATGTCCTATTGGTTGCTTGAGAATTTGCCATTCCTGGCCGGACTTGGCTGAAGCAGGGCTTAATTCTGTCAAATTGTTCAACTAGACTCGCGCAGAGGGTTCAATTTCGGCGGGTAGCATGTCCGAGCAGGCACATCAGGAAGTTGGCAAGCGACGGGTTTTCTATATTCCCGGCTATGACCCTGTGCATCCACGTCGCTACCGCGAGCTTTACCGCAAGGAAGGGGACGCGCAGGCGCGTATTTCCGGCTATGACATTGCCCTGAAAGGACGCCAGGGCGCGGCGCGCTATGGCTGGAATATTCGTGCCCATATCGAGGGCCAGGATGTCGAAGCCGATATGGAAGTGCTGGTTTGGTCCGATATTGTCAAGGATTCCATGGAGTTGAGCATTCCAGCCACCTACTGGATGCTGGTACGTACGGCCTGGACCTATATCGCTTCCGGCACGTTGTGCCGGTTGATGTGGCTGCGAAAAGGCCCGGTGGTGGCGGCCTTATACCCGATCGGCATCCTGATTTTGCAATTCCTGTTGGCGGTTGCCCTCGGCTGGGCAGTCGGCGCGTTAGCGGGCTGGGGCGCGCGTAGCCTTGCCGGGACAGGGGCCGGGTTCATGGCATTCGGGCTGGTTTCTGTCGGTGTTTTCATCCTGCTCTTGCGTTGGTTTCGCAAGATCGACAACAAGATCCTCGCCTATTACCTGATGCATGATTACGCCTATTCGGCCTCGACCAACGGCGCCAATCCGCCCGAGTTGGAGGCGCGTATGCGCGAGTTTGGCGCGGTAATTGCAGCGGCGCTGACCTCGGATGTGGACGAGGTTTTGGTGGTTGGCCATTCTTCAGGCGCACATCTGGGCGTGTCTATCCTTGCCGATCTGATCCGCGCGGGCCAGGTGCCAGAAGACGGGCCGGCCCTGGCATTCCTGACCCTTGGCCAGGTGGTGCCAATGGTGTCATTTTTACCCGCCGCCGGACGTTTGCGCGGTGATTTGCACTATTTGAGCCAGCGCCGCGAACTGACCTGGCTGGACGTCACAGCGCCCGGGGATGGCTGTGCTTTTGCCTTGTGTGACCCGGTGGCGGTGTCCGGTGTGGCGCCGGACACGGGGCAGATCTGGCCGCTGGTGATTTCCGCAGCTTTTACCCAGACGTTGAGCCCGGCGCGCTGGAAAGAGTTGCGTTGGAAGTTCTTCCGCCTGCATTTTCAATATATGAGCGCCTTTGACCGGCCGGGGGACTATGATTATTTTCGTATTACCGCGGGGCCACAGACCCTGGCGGGCCGCTTTGCCGGACGCGCACCGTCAAAAAGCCGCATTGACTTGAGCGCGTCCAAATACACATCAATGACGCCATGAAACAGGCGGTAAGACAGGCGGCAAAGACACCGGAACCAAAGCCGCCCAAACCTCCGGCGCGCAAACCGCAAGTATCGTTGCTGCGGTATGCAAAGCTGTTTCGCCAGGACATGCTTTCGGCCCAACCCGCGCGGCTGTACCGGGCATGGATGGCCGAATTTCGCACGCCGTTTTTCCGCTCTTTCATGTGCAATGATCCAGATTTGGTCGACCTGGTGATGAAAGGCCGCCCGGACGATTTCCCCAAATCCGACCGAATTCGCGAAGGCTTGGCGCCGCTTTTGGGAAATTCGGTTTTCGTTACCAATGGCGAAACCTGGAAACGCCAGCGGCGCATTATTGACCCGGCGTTTGAGGGGGGGCGGCTACGCGATACTTTCCCGGCGATGTGGGATGCAGGCGTTGCGGGGGTGCAACGGCTTGCGTCTCTGGCAGACGGTGCGCCGCTTGAAATAGAAGCCCAAACCAGCCACCTGGCCGCGGACGTGATTTTTCGGACGCTGTTTTCCATCCCGATTGAAAATGAAACTGCCGGCGCGGTTTTCTCCAAGTTCAAGGAGCATCAACGCTCTTCTCCGGTGCTGAACCTGGGCGCTTTGGTGCCACTGCCAAAATGGTTTCCGCGGTTTCACAATCGGCAGACCAAGAGAACGGCGCGTGATATTCGCGCGCTGATCACCAAGCTTACCGCCGATCGGATGGCCGAGATCCGGGCCGGGCATGCACCGGATGATCTGGCAACCAAGATCATGACCACCGCAGACCCACAGACCGGCGCCCGGTTCGACACCGAGGAAATGGTCGACCAGGTGGCAATTTTCTTTTTGGCCGGGCATGAAACCAGCGCTTCCGCCTTGGCGTGGGCGCTGTATTTGTTGGCGCTGTATCCG
>CAYSBG010000274.1:0-3648 GCA_964429125.1 uncultured Aliiroseovarius sp. | reverse complement strand
ATTTTTCCTTACCCCTCCTTCGCGCCATGCTGATGCTTCTGGTACCAGCTGGCGCCCCGCCCGCGCAACCCAGCCCCGCCGATAGCGCCCGGTTGGCGATCGAGGCGCTGAACGAGGCCGAGGCAGAGCTACGCGCTGCCGAGAAAGCCAGTGACCGGGTTGCCGCTCTAACCCAGACCATCCACGCTTACGAGGCCGGACTGGATGCTATGCGCGAGGGCCTGCGAAGGGCGACCGTCCGCGAGGCGGCGATTGCCGGGGTGTTTGAGGCCGAGCGCGAGCAGCTATCGCGCCTGATCGGTGTGCTTGGCTCGATGTCATCCGCGCCTGCGCCGGTTGGTCTGTTGCATCCGCAAGGCCCGTTGGCGGCGGCGCATGCGGGCATGGTGGTGGGCGAAGTCGTACCCGCCCTGCAAAAGCAGGCCGAGGAATTACGCGCGGCACTTGAAGAAATGCGCGTGCTGCGCCAATTGCAGGAAAGTGCCGTCGATGTTCTGGAAAACGGGCTTCGAGGGGCCGAGGAAGCGCGGGTCGCGCTGAGCCTGGCCATTTCTGAACGTACATCCCTGCCGCCGCGTTTTATCGCCGATCCGGTGCGGTTGCAGGCGCTGGTCAATTCAACCGAAACGCTGAGCGCCTTTGCCGATGGGCTGATGTCAATCGAGACCCTGCCGGATTCCGTGCCCGATGGAAATGTCGACTTTGCCAGCCGTAAAGGCGCGCTGCCCTTGCCGGTGCTGGGGCGCCTGATACGTAATTATAACGAAACCGACGCCGCAGGTATTACCCGCCCAGGCCTGATCCTTGCCACCCGGCCTCTGGCCCTGGTTACCCTGCCCGCACCGGCGACGATCCGCTATATTGGCCCGCTGCTTGACTATGGGCAAGTTGCCATTGTGGAACCTGCTGAGGGCTTTTTGATCGTGTTGGCTGGCATGGGCCGGGTTTATGGAAAACTGGGCGAAGTCCTGCCAGGAGGCGCGCCAATAGGCCTGATGGGTGGACAAAAGCTGCAATCTCAAGCGTTTTTGATCGAAGCACAGCAAGTTGGTAATTCCGGTCGCTCGGAAACGCTGTATATCGAGATACGAGAAAATGGATCCCCTGTGGACCCGGGTGCGTGGTTTGCGCTACAGGAAATGAATAGCAAGTAATGCAGAAATGAGGTTGGGATGAAAAAGTTTGTCATGGCGGCGCTTGGCGGGACATTGGCTGGGGCGCTGTTGACGACCCAGATCGCCGGCCCATTGATTGCACAAGAATCGCAGCGCGGTGCCAGCGTGTATGAACAACTCGACCTGTTTGGCGATGTGTTTGAGCGGATCCGCTCGAATTATGTCGAGGACGTGGACGAAGGCAAGCTGATCGAAGCGGCAATCAACGGCATGTTGCAATCGCTTGACCCGCACAGCTCCTATCTGCCCCCCAAGGCGGCTGCGGAAATGCAGGAACATACTCGCGGCACATTTGGCGGATTGGGTATCGAAGTGACCCAGGACGAAGGTTGGGTCAAGGTGGTCTCGCCCATTGACAATACGCCGGCCTTTGACGCGGGCATCCAGTCGGGCGACATCATCACCCATGTAGACAGCGAAGCCTTGTTTGGCCTTGGGCTGGACGATGCTGTCAAACTGATGCGCGGGCCGATCGGTTCCGAGATCGTTATCACCGTGGTACGCGAAGGTGTGGATGAGCCGTTTGATGTGACCATTGTGCGTGACGAAATCAAACTGACCGCCGCGACTGCCCGCGCCATTGGCAATGTTGTGGTGCTGCGTGCGACAACGTTTAATGACCAAACCTATCCGAACCTGCGCGACGGGCTGGCCAAAGTCGCCGAAGAGCTGGGCGGGATCGAGAATGTCGAAGGTGTTGTGCTGGATTTGCGTAACAACCCCGGCGGGCTGGTTTCGGCGGCGATTGCGGTTGCGGACATGTTCCTTGAAGAGGGCGAAATCATGTCGACCCGTGGCCGTGACCCGGCCGAAAGTGACCGGGTGAATGCACGCCCCGGTGACGAGATTAACGGCCTGCCACTGGTTGTCCTTGTCAATGGTGGCTCTGCCTCTGCCTCCGAGATCGTCGCTGGCGCCCTGCAGGACCATCATCGCGCGGTGGTGGTTGGCGAGCAGAGCTTTGGCAAAGGCTCGGTGCAGTCACTGATGCCCTTGCGTGGGGACGGCATGATGCGGCTGACCACTGCGCGGTATTACACGCCGTCGGGCCGCTCTATTCAGGCGTTGGGTATTTCGCCTGACATCGTTGTGATCCAACCGCCGCGCCGCCCGGAAGATACCACCGAAGAGAACCCGGCGTTGAAGAACTTCGACCGCTCCGAGGCCGAACTGCGTGGGGCGCTGAACAACGACTCGATTACCGAGGATGAGCGCCAGCAAATCGAGGATGCGCGCAAGGCTGCAGAAGATGCCGCCAAACTGCGCGACGACGATTTTCAGCTGTCCTATGCGGTTGATCTGCTCAAGGGCCTGGCGACCATTTCTGCGGCGTCACGCTAAGGGAGGGCCGGGCGCATGACACCGGAACAGGCCGCCCGGCTTCCCTACCGCCCCAATGCCGGAGTGATGCTGGTCAACGGCGCCGGGTTGGTTTTTGTTGGCGAGCGGCTGGACAATCCAGGCGCCTGGCAAATGCCACAGGGCGGCATAGATGCGGGCGAAGACCCCCGCAGCGCCGCCCTGCGTGAATTGCAGGAAGAAACCGGGGTTGATCCGTCACTGGTCACTGTCGAGGCGGAGCTCACTGATTGGGTGACTTATGATTTACCCCCGGAATTGGTCGGCAAAGTGTTCAAGGGGCGGTATCGCGGACAGAAACAACGCTGGTTCCTGCTTCGCTTTCACGGGCAGGATAGCGACGTGAATATTGCTGCGAGCCATCCCGAGTTCGGCCGCTGGATGTGGCTTGAGACAGACAAGTTGCTGACCCATATCGTGCCCTTCAAACGCCCGGTTTATGAGGCGGTTCTGCATGGTTTTGAGGCGCATTTAAAGCAAGGCTGAAAGCGGCCATTCTCCGCCCATGAATGGGAGTGGGCTTCCACCGTTCATTCCAGCGCGCTACACTCCTCCTATGCTGTTTCTACGCGCCTTTGTTTTCCTTGCTTTATGCGCCACCCCGGCCTTGGCGTTGTCCTGTATGCCCTATTTCGCCGAGCAGGCATTTCTTGACGCCCAAGCGTCATCGGATCGTTATGTGATCGTGCATGGGCGCCTGGATTTCAACCCGGCAGACTTGCCAACCACCGATATGCTTAACCAGGAGCGGGCTCAGCCGGATAATTTGTTTGGCGCCACTCTGACCGGGTTTTCGCTAACCGGCGCTGGGTATAACAATCGGTTTGTCCGCCAGATCAGGGTCAATGCGCAGTGTTTTGGCCCGTGGTGCTCGTCACTGGAGGCAGGTGCGGATTACCTGGCCTTTCTCAAGCAGGAGCCGGGCGGTTATCTGCTGGAAATATCGCCATGTGGCGGCATGGCCTTTGCAAATCCGCCTGAGCGGGTGTTGCAAAGCATCCATGAATGCCTGTTGGGCGGAAGATGTGAGCCACCAATCCCCGAGCGCTGAGTTGCGGTCTGTGGTTCAGACTCCACATAAGAACAAAACATGAATATAGTGCGGTTATGTTTG
>CAYSBG010000273.1:0-3681 GCA_964429125.1 uncultured Aliiroseovarius sp. | reverse complement strand
CTCATCCTTGAGCGCAAGACTATGTAAAGGAGCGTCGAGATGAAGGTCCGCTGTATGAATAAAGCGAAACACCCGGGCAGTTTAGGCGACAACCTGGGATTTACCAAGCCTTTCCACCGCACCTTTCGTCGTTATCGCGATCCGAGACGGACGTCGTTTTTTTGAACGATTTGCCTTGGTATCTCCTTCAGCATCGGGTAGCGCGATGTCAGCAGCGCGGTTGAAAGCTATTCCAGCCGCTGCCAAAAAATCTCCAGATGTTTTGCCACAATATCCTTGTAGCGGCCATTCGCACGCAGGGCCTCAAGCCCAGCGTTAATACGATAAAGCAGCGTGGTCCCCCGCCAGTGGCGCTTGGAGATCACCACATAAAGCCCCTCCTCCGAAAGAGGGCGTTCCAGCGCCTCAACCTGATCGCGCAGGTTCAGGGCAACGATCTTGTCGGCGCCAAGAAAAAGGTTCACGGTCACCGCATCGACCTTGCCGGTTACCAACAAGGCAAAGCAGGCATCCGGGCTGTCGGCCTGTACCAAGGTAATTTTTCCATCGGTCAGCCAACGTCGGCCCGCCCGGTCGAGGTCGTGGGTGAAATACCCCTTGGGCCGGCACAGGCGCTTGCCGATTATATCCGCATCGCTTTCATAGACAAAGGACGAGCCGCGCTGTTTGAACAACATGATCGGCAGCAGGAACAGGGGCTCGGAAAAGTGGAAATTGGCGCATCGCTCATTGTCCGGCTCGGCGGCACAATCGGGTTTGAGCCAGGGAAACCCCATATCATAGGTTTTCTGATCGAGCAGCGGAAACAGATGTTTGGACCAGTCGTCCTCCCAGAAAATCTCATAGGGCACGGGCTGCGGCGACAGTTCCAACGCCGCATTGATCAACTCGGTAATCAGCCCCTGACCGGGCCAGTCCTGGTCGGTGAACGGCGCGTAATTTCCCCCGGTCAGCAGGGTCATCTGTGCCCCGGACTGGCGCAAGGGCGTTGCATCTGCCTGAATATCCCCCGCCGGGCAAGGTACTCGCAACACCGCCCCGACAGACAGTTCCAGAAACGCCCCCGCCAGCTGATCCTGATTGGCGTAATAGATCAAAGCCCACTTATCAATATCGCCATAATGCGCTTCGGCAATCGAAAACAGAGTGTCACGGTCCTGCACAATGTAGTCGACGTTGCACCTGGTTTGTGCGGCAGCGGCAAACGGCAAAACAAGCGTCAGCAGAAAAATACCAAGCCTGAGCATCCCCTACAGCTCCGACCAGATGCGGGTCATGTGCGTGTCAATGATGCGCTGGTATTCACCGCTGTCCTTGATCGCCCGCAAGCCCTTGTTGATCAATGCCAGCAATTCCTGGGCGCGCGGGTGGGTTTTGTGCACGATCACATGCAAGCCCTCGATCGACAGCGGGCGCGGCGCCACAGAGACCCGGTCGCCCAGATCCAGGTCCTTGACCGCCGCGCGCCCGGTAAACTCGTTGAGCGCCACCGCATCGACCTTGCCATCCATCAACAGCTCAAAACAATCGGCCACCGACGTTGGCGTCTCCAGCGTGATCTTGCCTTCACGCATCCAGTTGCGGCCGTTCTTGTCCAGGTCGTGGGTGTAATAGCCTTTGGGGCGGCACAGGGTTTTGCCGACGATATCCGCGTCCGAATTGAATATCAGCGGATTGTCCTTGTTGGTGAACAACATGATCAACATCTCAAACATCGGGTCCGAGAAATAGAAATTCTCACACCTGTACTGGCTCGGGTCCGAGGCACAATCGGGCTGCAACCACGGAAACCCCATATCCAACAAGGCGTTGGACAAAAGCGGTTCCAGATGCGCCGACCAGTCGTTGATCCAGTGAATCGCGTATCCCTCCGGCGGATTGGCCGCCTCCATGGCTTTTTCCACCACTTCGGTCACCAGCCCGCCGCCGGGCAGGGAGCGGTCGGTGAACGGTTTGTAATCATCCGCCGTCATCAGGTTCACCTTCAGGCGCACCGCCGCATTGCCCGGCGCGACCACGACCGGAGCCGACACTGCGGTTGCCACGGCCACATCCGTGCCCCCCGGCAACCCCTTGGGCAGGCCGTTGATACAGCTGAGCCGCAATTCCTGGCCCACCTTGATCAGCGACGGGTTGTTGCCGATTTTCGCCAGGTTGTTCTGATGAATCGTCGACCACATTTTGGAATTCTGGTACAGCCGGTCGGCAATCTGCGACAGGCTATCGCCCGGTTTCACCGTATAGACGCCCCCACAGGTCTCGGCCCGCGCGGCGCTCGCAAAACCAAACGCCAGCGTGATCGAAATAGCCCAAACCGATAGAAATCTCAGCACGTCCCTGTCCCCCAACATGGTTAAGCGTTGCGCATGAAGAATTCCCTATATAGTGGCCCCGGTCAAGCCCTCCCCCAAGGGTTGTGTTGCCCTGCGTCATATAGGGCACATGGCGTCGCAATACACATGTTTTCGCGGGTTTTTTGCGAAACCTCAAAGCGCAGCCGCGCTTGCCGGCGCGCCGTCGTCCGCCCGGCTGTCCGACTCGCCCGCAGAATCACGTCGGCGCGGGCAACCCCTGGGGCAGGCGCACCACCTTGCCGCTGGCATCCATGGCGGTTGCGGTGACAAGGCTGTCAAACAACACGACATCGGCGCGCAATACGCGTTGGCGAAAGACCATGCGCACGCGCGTCAGCTTCTCAAGGTCGGTCTCCACCCGCAATTCATCGTCAAACCGCGCCGGCGCCAAATAGTCGGCCTCAACCCGACTGACCACAAACACCACCCCATCCGCGCGCATGGCGTTCTGGTCCACCCCGGCCTCGCGCACCCAGTCCGAACGCGCCCGTTCGATATAGCGCAGGTAATTGGCGTAATAGACGATGCCGGCCATGTCGGTGTCTTCGTAAAAGACGCGGATCGGAAAAATATGGGTCATGCTGCCTCCGGTTTTCCGCCCCCTTCTAGCACAAATCCCCGCGCCCGCCAGCCGCTCATCCGCGCCGGATCAGCCCGGAAAACCCGGCCACCGCCAACAGCGACAAGGCCCAGCCAAAGGCGATCTGCGCCCACAGGAACCAGCGGGCAAAGGCGCCAAGCCACCCGGCCTCCTCGGCCGGGATCCAGTAGTTCTGCAATTCCAGATCGACAATCGGCAACAAGGTATCGGCAGAATAGATCCAGGCGTTGAAGCGCGGATAGGCCGCCCCCGCCCCGCTCTGAAAACACGCCACCGGGTCCGGCGCGCCCACGCAGCCCACCCAGCCCTCGCTCATCACCGCGCGCACATTGTTGGGCTTGATCTGCCCCTGATCCGCCGCCGCCTGAAACACCATTCCACCAATGAACCAGGCCAGCGCCAGCCACAAAAACGCCCGCCGCGGCCGATGGCCATAGGCGATCAGCGCCCCGAACAGGGCATCGCGCGGTGCCGGCGCCGCATAGAGCCAGGCGGCAATCACCGTAGCGACAAGCGCAATTCCCCGGCCAAGCCCATAGCCGTTCCACCAAATACCAAAGCCCACCACCGCAAGCACCAGCCCCAAGGCCGCCCCAAGCATCGGCGGCGCCATCTTCTGCCGCTCGCCGCGACTGGCCCGCCGCTGCCGCTTCTCCTTCTCCACCAACACCTCAAGCGCCGCTTCCTCGTGCCCCATCTCGCGCAGCACCCTGGCGCAGTGCTCCC
>CAYSBG010000272.1:0-3689 GCA_964429125.1 uncultured Aliiroseovarius sp. | reverse complement strand
CAATGGCCAAAGTGCCCGGCGGCGTGGTTGGTGCCGGCACCTTGCTGACGCCGGATGATGTGAAACGCGCAGTGGATGCGGGCGCGCGCTTTGGCGTGTCGCCCGGCGCCACGGATGCCTTGCTCGACGCCTGCGAGGCCAACGACCTCCCCCTGCTTCCAGGCGCGTCCAGCGCGTCCGAAGCGATGCGCCTGCTGGAGCGCGGCTATACGGTGCAGAAATTCTTCCCGGCCGGCCCCGCAGGTGGACCAGCCTTCCTCAAAGCCCTCGCCTCGCCCCTGCCACAGATCCGCTTTTGCCCCACCGGCGGCGTCTCGCCAAACAATGCAGCCGCATACTTGTCCCTGCCCAACGTGCTGTGCGTCGGTGGCTCGTGGGTGGCACCCAAGGGGCTGATAGACGCGGGCAAATGGTCCGAAATCACCGCCCTTGCCCAATCCGCCAACGCCTTGGCCAGATAACCTTCATCTTGGCATAAATACCTGCGCCGCAGGCCTCAAATCTGGTTGAACCTGCTACCAACGGCCAGAAATCTGGCAGGCGGCAGCCCGCAAACGCTGTCTGAACGGCGCGCGTTCCAGACCGCCGTGCAACACCCGCTCCGGGTCTTTCATTACCCGTTTCAACACCGGGCGGGCTTCTGTGGCGCTTAACAAAACCGGCAAGGCCACGCCCATAAGCGGTTTGCCCCTTGCCGCATCCAATTTTTCAAGCGCTTCCTTTGCCAGCGCCGCCAACCGCTCCGGGCGCGCGACGGGCAAAGGGCGGCGTCCGCGCGCCTTGAGCACCGGCACGGCAATAAAAAAGGCCGCCAGCGCCGCCGCTTGACCGTACTGCCGGATGGCCGGATCGTACTGGTCGTTCATTCCCATGACCCGCGCGCCCATCGCCATCAAGCCACCGCCGGTGGCCAGCAAGTATGCCTGCATTGCATCCACGTTTTCAAACGGTTCTGACCAGACGTCCCAACGCCGCGCAGTGATCAATGCGGTGAAATCGGCGCGCGCCAGCCATTTCATTTCCTCCACTTGACGCAGGGCGTTCAAAACCGGGTGTGGATCGGTGGGCGCCTGCGACGTCAGCGCCTCTATCTGGTCGTGCCAATATTGCAGACGGATTTCCGCCAACCCGGGCTCACGCGTGGCCCAGGCAACATGGGATATTTCGGCGTTGAAAGCATAGAGCGCGAGCAACCCGCGCCGCGGCCCCTCCGGCGCGGTCATTGCCGTGCGAAACCGTTGCGGGTCGCGTTTCTCGACCAGCTCGGCGCAGGCGGCAAAGTCGGCGCTGGTCACACAGGCCTCACCACGCTCAGCAGGTAGCCGAAATCGTCGCCATATTCGTCCCATGCCTTGATCTCGGCCGCATGGGCGGCCAGCACCGCGCGCAGATCGTCGTCGGCGTCCGGGTACAATTCCTCCATACGCGCCATCAGCGGCTGGTAATAGGCGCGCCAGGCATCGTCGGTCAGCCGGCGTGTGGCGATGGTTTCGTAGCCGACAGCATTGATGCGCGCGCGGATACCCTTCTCGCCGCTCATGGCCGGATACTCGGCCCAGATTTCGACCACTTCGCTATCGGGCGGATCCTTGAAAAAGCAGGGCTCGCTGAATGCGATTACGCCGCCCGGGGTAAGGGCATCCCTCCACATCTCCAGCGCCTCGCGAATGCCCAACATGTAGACCGCCCCGGCGCACCAGATCAGGTCATACGGCCCACCCGGCTGGCGCATGTCGCCCATTGCCAGATCGACGCGCGGATCATTGGCCCATTCCTCGGCCGCCTGGCCCAAAAACTGCGGGTGATGGTCAATGGCGGTGACATGGGCATTGGCTGCCAGTCCGAGCAGCGCGCCGATGTCGGCCCCCGGCCCGCAGGCATTGTCACAGATCCGCGCATTTTCCGGCAAAGCGATCTGCTGGCCCAGCCATTCGATATCCGCAGGCTCCCCCGGCCCTTCGCGGGGCAGGTTGCGGTGCAAGGTCAAAAAAGCTTCGGCGCTCATGGCAATTCTCCTCAGGTCCGGCTCGCGTTCCCCTTACGAGCCTGCCCGGCCCGGCTTGTCAAGCGGACAGGGTGTCGCCCTCCGCGCCGGTGTCCCGCACCAGCTTCCAGTTGATTGCGTCCAGCAGCGCCTGAAAACTCGCGTCAACGATGTTGGGGCTGACCCCCACCGTGGACCAGCGCCGCCCCTGCCCGTCTTCGCTGTCGATGATCACCCGGGTCACGGCCTCGGTGCCGCCCTGGGTGATGCGTACCCTGAAATCCACCAGCCGCATGTCGTCGATGATCGCCTGATACGGGCCAAGATCCTTGGCCAAGGCCTTGGACAAAGCATTGACCGGGCCACGGTCGCGCCCGGCCTCGTCCATGCTTTCGGAAACGCTCAGCTTTTTCACCCCGTCAACCTTGACCACGACCACGGCCTCGGACAGGCTGACCATCTTGTTATACTTGTTCTTGCGCCGCTCTACCGTGACCTTGTAGCGCTTGACCTCGAAAAATGTCGGCAAGCGACCAAGTGCTTGCAGCGCCACCAGTTCAAAGGACGCAGGCGCGCTGTCATAGGCATAGCCTTGGTCCTCGCGCGCCTTCACTTCATCCAGAATACGACCAAGCGCCGGATCGCCCTTTTCAATTGCAATCCCGGCCTCGCCAAGGCGGGCGCGCAGGTTCGACTGCCCGGCCTGGTTGCTCATCGGCACGATGCGCACATTGCCAACGGTCTCGGGCGGGATATGTTCGTAGGTTGTCGGGTCTTTCAATATGGCGCTGGCATGCAGCCCGGCCTTGTGGGCAAATGCGCTGGCACCCACATAGGGCGCGCTGCGCCGTGGCACCCGGTTGAGGATATCGTCAAGCTGACGCGAAAGGCGGGTCAGCCCGGCCAGCGCTTCCCCGGGAATGTTGGTGGTGAAAAGGCTGGCGTAAGGTTCTTTCAGCAACAGCGTCGGGATCAGGCTGGTCAGGTTGGCATTGCCGCAGCGCTCGCCCAGCCCGTTCAATGTCCCCTGCACCTGCCGCGCCCCGGCCTCGATCGCGGCAAGGCTGCCAGCTACGGCGTTGCCGGTATCGTCATGGGTGTGGATGCCCAGGCGGTCGCCGGGAATACCGGCGGCAATCACCTCGGCAGTGATCGCGCCTATTTCGCCGGGCAACGTGCCGCCATTGGTGTCACACAACACGATCCAGCGCGCGCCCGCCTCCAACGCCGCCTTCAGCGTGGCCAGCGCATAGTCCCGGTTGGCTTTCCAGCCGTCAAAGAAATGCTCGGCATCAAACAGCGCCTCACGGGTTTTTGCCACGAGTTCAATGCTCTGGGAAATGTTGTTCAGGTTATCCTCCTGGCTGATCCCCAGCGCCTTTTCCACGTGAAAATCGTGGCTCTTGCCGACCAGGCAAACCGCCGGCGTGCCCGCATTCATCACCCCGGCCAGCACCGTGTCATTTTCCGCCGAATATCCTGCGCGTTTGGTCATGCCAAAGGCGGTAAAGGTGGCCCGCGTCTCGGGCCGGGCGGCAAAAAAGTCGCTGTCGGTCGGATTGGCGCCGGGCCAGCCGCCCTCGATATGATCGACGCCAAGCGCATCGAGCGCCCGGGCAATCTCGACCTTCTCGGCCACGGAAAACTGCACGCCCTGGGTTTGCTGCCCGTCGCGCAGGGTGGTGTCGTAGATGTAGAGGCGCTC
>CAYSBG010000271.1:0-3690 GCA_964429125.1 uncultured Aliiroseovarius sp. | reverse complement strand
GCGGCTGGTGCGTTCAGCCGATGGCAACAGGTCCACCGACGGGTTAGCCACATGAGCGCCCGCCTCAAAGGAATCGACATTCACCCCGTAAAACACCGACACATGGCGGATCAGGTCTTTGCCGTCCGGCTGTAACGGGCCAAGTTCGTCATTGACCGCGCTCAGCGCGTCTTCAAGTTGTCCAACAATGGCTTCGGTGCGGGCAAGCGGGGTGCCCTGGGGCAACAGGATGCGGGCAACCACAGTGTCGCCGTCAAGTTCCGGGAAGGCGACGAATTTGAGGTAGCCGCCGGTCAACATGCCGACCGACGCCAGCAAAACGGCAATGGCAAGCCCGGCGGTGATATAGCGCAGGCGGATGGTTACATCGACCAGCGGGCCGATGATATGCGCGCGGGTCCAGAACAGGGCCTGGTTTGCCCGCGCGTTGATCCCCGTGGTTTTGCGCGGCTTTTCCAGCGTGTGGATCAGGTGGTGGGGCAGGATCAGAAACGCCTCGATCAGCGAAATGGTCAGCACGAACAGCATCACCACCGGCACCACCCGCAGCACCGCACCAAGGTCGCCCTTGAGGAAGGCGAGCGAGCCAAAGATCATCGCCGTGGTGGCAAAAGAGGCCAGAACGTTGAAGAAAACCTGGCCTGCGCCCTGTACCGCTGCCTCCAGCGCGCAGCGGCCTTTTTCGCGCAATCGGGCGATGTTTTCGGCGATGACAATCGCGTCGTCCATCAGCAGGCCAATGACGATCAGCAGGCCAAGCGTGGTCATCAGGTTGAGCGAATAGCCAACCGCGTACATCAAGGCGACGCCGCCCATGAAGCTGACCGGCAGGCCCATCGCAACCCAGAAGGAAAAGCGAAACCCGAAAAACAGCCACAGGACCAGGAAAACCAGGCCCAGGCCCTGCAACCCGTTGATCACCACCAGCATCAGGCGCTCGCGCACCACCGAAGCGGCATCGGCGGTTATTTCCAGGGTAATGCCATCCGGGGTCCGGGCGCGTTCTTCGACGAGAAAAGCGTCGATCCGGTCGATCACTTCCAGCGCGTCCTCGGAGCGGGTCTTGGAAATATCGAGCACCGCGGCAAGCTGGCCGTTAAAGAAAATACGGTCGTCTTCGGTGGAGAAAACCTCTTTTATTTCAGCAACTTCGCCAAGGCGCACCTGCCCGCCATTGGCCGCCGAACGGATCACCAGATCGGCCAGGGTGGCAATGTCCTGGCGTTCTTCGGTCATACGCACCAGCAGGGTTTCGTCGCGGGTTTCGATGCTGCCGGCGGGCAAATCCAGGCTGCCGGCCTGAATGCTGCGGGCCACGTCGCTGACAGAAAACCCGAACTGCTGCAAGGCGGCAGCGTCAAGGCCGACGCGCAATTCACGGGTGGAAAACCCCTTGATCGTGACGATGGGTATGCCGCCATAGCGCAGCATCCGGGTGCGCAGGTCTTCGGCGTAATCCTTGAGGTCCGGGCGCCCGGGCGGGCCGGTGACCGACACGGAAGCGACGAAATCGGTCAGACCCAACGCCTTGATTCGCGGCGCCTCGGCGCGGTCGGGGAAATCGGTGATGGCTTCGACTTCGCTTTTTACATCGGCGACGAAGGCCTGGAAATCCTCGCCTTCGACCATGGTTACCACCGAGCGGGCCAGCCCTTCGCGGGCCTCGCAAGAGGATTTGTCAAGCCCGGTCACGGCATCCAGCGCCTTTTCGACCCGTTCGCAAACCGCGCTTTCCACGTCCTCGGGACGCGCGCCGGGATAGGGCACGCTGACCTCGACGCGCGACGGGGTCTTGCGTGGAAAAGTCTCGCGCAGCAGCATCGGCCCGGTAATCAGACCCGCCAGCAGAAACAGGATCATCAACAGGTTGGAAAGGGTCGGATGACCGGCGAAAAAGCGGATCATTTTTCGGCTCCCGCACGCACAAGGCGCTGATCAAAGGCGTCGTCAGCTTGCGGGTTGAGCAAAAGCCCGTCGATCAGCGGCACCGGGGTCGAGATCAGAACCCGCGCGTTCGCCGCCAGACCGCTGCGGATCAATGCCAGGTCGCCCTGCAAAAGGTCGACGGTGACCGGCACCAGGCGGAGGCGGTCGTGCGCGTCGGCGACAAGGACTTCATTTCCGCGCAGGGCGGCACGCGGGATCAGAATGCCGGGTTGCGGTGCGGCGGCCAGGTTGACCTCGACAAACATGCCTTTGGTCAGGGGCGGACGGGCGCCCGGCTCGGCGCCGCCATAGGCGTTTTCCACCCGCACGATCACCCCGATCGTGCCGGTTTTCGGGTCGATCGAATTGGAGAAACGGTCAACCGTCGCGGGCCATTCCACCATGTCATCCCCCAGGCGCAGACGGACAATGGCGGAAATGCTTCCATCCAGTTGTTGGGTAATCGCCGAAGGGTCAAGCGCAAAGCTGTCGGTGCCAGTGGCGAACTGGCGAAAAAGGCTGCGCAGGTCGGTGGCAGAAATCTGTGCCTCGACCTCGGCGGCCTGGATGCCGTCAAAGCTGGCCACGACCTGCCCTGAGCGCACCAACTGGCCGATTTCCACCGCAACATTGCCGACCCGCGCGGCAAAAGGCAGGGTCAGCCGGGTGCGGGCCAGGTTAAGCTCGGCGGTCGCGAGGCTGGCCTGATAAACCGCGATCTGCTGTTGTTGCACTTCGCGCTGGGTGGGCAGAAGCGCCAGAGAGTTCTTTTGTCCGCGGACCTTCTGCAACTGGGCCAGCCAGGCGGCTTTGCCATTGTCGCGGGCAACCTGGCTGGCGGTGCCGGCGTCATACAATTGTTCGAGGCGCTGCATTTCCGCCTCGCGAATGGCCAGGGTCTGCTCTTCGATTTCAAGCGCCGCTTTCAGGTTGTCCTCGGAGACGGCGATTTCGGCCAGCTTGGCCTCGGCGGCGCGGATATTGGCCCGGGCCTGGGCAATGGCCAGCGTGTAGTCGCTGTCGGCAAGGCGAACAAGCTCGGTCCCAGCGGGCAGAATTTCGCCCTTTTTCAAGGCCGGGTTGACGTATTCAGCGGTGCCGGTGACCTGGGCGATGGCCTCGAAGGTGCGGGCGGGCGCGACAAGGCCAAAGCCGGTGGCGGTCGGGCGCAAGCTGGTTTCGCGCGCGGTGATATAGCGCACAGCCACTGCGCGCTCGGCGATAGCCTCCTGCGCCGGGGCCGGTTTGGTCGAAATTGTCCAGGCGACAAATCCCACCCCTGCGGCCATCAAGGGCAGGGTCATCAACACCAGCTTAAATCCACTTCGCATGAGAGGTGCTCCTTTGTGTGTCGCCACTAACTTTTAGCTTTCGACAGCTTATAGGCAATAAACAGCCAAAAGCCGAGCCTTAGCGGCAGAGCGCCGACGGTTTGCAAGGAGAATGCACCGCCGGACATGGCGTGGATAGCAAATGCCATGCCAACTCCAAGAGTCGCAAGGGCAATGCCAAGCGCCAAAGGTTGCGCCCAGGTGTGCGCAGTCCAAATGGCGTAGGCTCCCACCAGATAGGCAAACCCGGCGAGGAAGTTGAACCAGACGACAAAGGGCACATAATCGCCCACTGCCACGCGCGCGCTGTCGGGGCCAAAGAGGACCGAGCCGCCTTTGAACAGGGTGAGCGCCCCAAACAGCGCGGCGGCAATCGCCAGGCCGGAGCGCCAGGGCGCAGAGAGGGGCGATGTGGGCATGTGATTCTCCGTTA
>CAYSBG010000270.1:0-3709 GCA_964429125.1 uncultured Aliiroseovarius sp. | reverse complement strand
GCCCTCGGCCTGGGCCACACAACCGGCCACGCCAATTTTAAGGTCCGGGTTTGCCGCCTTCAGCCCTTTGAAGCGCCCCAACTCGCTATAGATTTTTTCCGCCGCCTTTTCGCGAATATGGCAGGTGTTGAGCAGGATCATATCGGCCTGCTCCGGGCTGTCGGTCTGCTCATAGCCCTTTACTCCCAGGGCCTCGGCCATGCGCTCGCTGTCGTAGACATTCATCTGACAGCCATAGGTGCGGATAAACAGCTTTTTGCTCTGGTCAGCCATGGTTTCCTCAATCCTTGGGTCAGGCGGTTGGGTACAGGGAAAAACACCTGGCTGCAACGGGGGGGTGGTTGCACGGGTTTGGCTTTCATGAAAAGTTAACAGCCAATACGGTAAGGGTGATTAGCCAAAAGGTCAGGGTGACAATGCGATACGATTCACTGGAGACGTTCTTGCGGGCGGGATCAGAGGCGCTGGCCAAAGGGCCGGTGGCCATGGTGCTGGCCGAAGACCCGACCGAGGTGGAGACGACCATCGCCCACCACCAGATGGCCGGGTTCAAATCCCTGATCCTGTTTGCCCCGACCGCATTGCCGCTATCGGCCGAGGTCGAGCAGGAAATTCACCGGGTGGATTTTGACACCGCTGCAGAAGGCGCCACGCAAACCGCGGTAAATGCCGTGATTGATGCGGCCCCCGGGCTGTGGCTTTATTATTGCTACAATGCCGAATTCCTGTTTCACCCGTTTTGCGAAACCCGTTCCATCGGTGAAATGCTGACCTTTCACACCGAAGAACGGCGCGACGCGGTTCTATCATATGTCATTGATTTATATGCGGATGATCTTTCGAAATATCCCAATGCGGTGTCCCTGGAAAGCGCCTTTTTGGACCGCTCCGGGTATTATGCATTGGGGCGGCCTGACAAGGAAGGTCATCCCAAGGAACGCCAACTGGATTTCTTTGGCGGATTGCGCTGGCGCTTTGAGGAACACATTCCCCCTTCGCGACGTAAAATCGACCGCATCGCGCTTTTCCGTGCCAAAAAAGGCCTGCGCCTGCGCGAGGATCACACTTTCAACGACGAAGAATACAATACCTATGCCTGTCCGTGGCACAATAACATCACCACCGCCATTGTCAGCTTTCGTACCGCTAAAGCCTTGAAATCAAACGCCGGGTCCACTTTTGAAATTCACAATTTCAAATGGCACAACTCAACGGTTTTTGGCTGGACCTCGCAGCAATTGCTGGACTTGGGGCTGATGGAGCCGGGGCAGTGGTTTTAAACCGATTTTAGTGCTGGCATGCGTAACAGACCAAATGATATACCCCGCCCATTCAGGGCCCGTGAGGGCTTTTTGCGCACAAGGAAACACCATGACCACAGTAAAATCCGGCGACAAGGTTGCCATTCACTATACCGGCAGCCTGACTGACGGCTCGGTTTTCGACAGTTCCGAGGGACGCGCGCCGCTGGAATTCACCGTTGGCTCCGGGCAGATCATCCCGGGCCTCGATGCCGCGTTGCCGGGGATGAAGGTTGGCGACAAGAAAAAGGTGAACATCGCCCCGGCTGATGCCTATGGCGCACATAATCCCGAGGGCGTGCTGGAAGTGCCGAAGGATCAATTACCCGATGACATGCCGTTTGAAATTGGCGCCCAGCTGGAAATGCGCAGCCCGGACGGGCGCGCCGCACCAGTAACCATTATTGCGATTGGCGAGGACAGCGTCACCATGGACGCCAACCATTTCCTCGCAGGAAAGGAGTTGGTATTTGATTTTGAAGTCGTGAAAATCGGCTAAGAGCCCAATTCTCGCACGTCAATGGCGCGCTCAGGTTTGGCGCAGGCGGATGACCACATCGACCTTGGAAATCTCGGCGCCCTCCGGGGCATGTGGCAAGCGGGCAATTTCAAGCTCTTCGTCCGGCGCGTCAGAAAGCGCGCCGGTTTCCTCCCAAAAGAAATGCGGGTGGTTGGTGGTATCGGTGTCAAAATAGCTTTTGGCCCCGTTCACGGTAATCTCGCGCAGCAGCCCTGCTTCGGAAAACACTTTCAGCGTGTTATAGACCGTTGCCAGCGACACCGAATCCCCCGCATCCCGGGCCGCCACGAACAGGCTTTCTGCCGTCACATGCCGGTGCTGGCCATCGCCCACCAGCAGATGCGCCAAAGCCAGGCGCTGGCGCGTCGGGCGCAGCCCGGCTTTGGAAAGCCATGCCGCCTCGCTGGGTAAAGAACTATGTGTCATCTGGCCACTTTCGCACGTTTCGCCCACAATATAAAGGAGTCCACGGCCAAGGTTCAAGCTGCCTGTGAAAACACACTCCCTTGCACCGCGCCGCGGGCCAATGCTAGACGGGTTTTCAGAGCACGAACCATAGGAAGGCGGCAGATGGCGGAGTTTCCCACCAGCTTTGATCGGGACGATCTTTTGAAATGCGCACGCGGCGAGCTTTTTGGCCCCGGCAACGCACAACTCCCGGAACCGCCGATGCTGATGATGGATCGGATCACCGACATTTCCGGGGATCGCGGCGCCCACGGCAAGGGCCATGTAATCGCCGAATTCGACATCAAGCCAGACTTGTGGTTTTTTGACTGCCACTTCCCGGGCAACCCGATCATGCCCGGCTGTTTGGGCCTTGATGGCCTGTGGCAGCTTACCGGCTTCAACCTTGGCTGGCGCGGCTGGACCGGGCGCGGCTATGCGTTGGGGGTTGGCGAGGTCAAGCTCAAGGGCATGGTGCGCCCCGACCGCAAGATGCTGACCTACCAGATCGACTTCACCAAAGCGGTACAGAACCGCCGCCTGACCATGGGCGTGGCCGACGGGATCGTCGAAGCGGACGGTGAAATCATCTATGAAGTCAAGGACATGAAGGTCGCTCTTTCCGAGAGCTAACCCCTGAAAAGGAGCGCGCATATGCGGCGGGTAGTGGTTACGGGTCTGGGCATTGTCTCGGCCATTGGCAATAACAAGGACGAGGTTCTGGCCTCGCTCAAGGCGGGCAAAAGCGGTATTTCCGCCAATCAGGACATGATTGACCGGGGTTTTCGCAGCCAGATCGCCGGGGCGCCGGATATTGACATCACCGCCCATGTGGACAAACGCAAGCTGCGCTTCATGGGGCCGGGCGCGGCGTATGCCTATATCTCGATGGCCCAGGCGATCGAGGATGCCGGGCTGGAAGAAAGCGATGTTATCAACCCGCGCACCGGGCTGATCGCCGGCTCTGGCGGTCCCTCGACCAGCGCGATGTTTGCCGCCCACCAGATCGTGCTGGAAAAAGGCGCGCCCAAGCGCATTGGCCCGTTTGCCGTGCCCAAATGCATGGGCTCGACCATTTCCGCAAACCTGTCGACGGCGTTCCAGATCAAGGGCATCAATTATTCGATCACCTCGGCGTGCTCGACCTCGCTGCATTGTATCGGTGCGGCAAGCGAGCAGATCATCATGGGCAAACAGGACATCATGTTTGCCGGGGGCGGCGAGGAACTGGACTGGACCCTGTCCTGCCTGTTCGACGCCATGGGCGCGATGAGCAGCAAATTCAACGACAGCCCCGAACGCGCCAGCCGCGCGTTCGATGCGGACCGCGACGGCTTTGTCATTGGCGGCGGCGGCGGCATGTTGGTGCTGGAAGAGCTGGGACATGCCCAGGCACGCGGCGCGAAAATCTATGCCGAGGTCACCGGCTTTGGCGCCACCA
>CAYSBG010000269.1:0-3729 GCA_964429125.1 uncultured Aliiroseovarius sp. | reverse complement strand
CACGCCGGACCCAAGCCGCATTCACGCCGCCCTTGCCACCCTGCGCCACGCGGTGGCGGGCCATTTGCGGGGCGATATCGCCAGGCTGCTGCCGGGCCTGGCACAAACCGGTGCCTATCGCCCGGATGCCGAACAGTCCGGAAAACGCGCTCTGCACCTGCAATTGCTGCATTTGGTGAGCCGGATTGACGCCGGCGCCCAGGCGGTGGCGACCTGGAATGGCGCCGACAACATGACGCTGCAACTGGGCGCGCTTGCTGCGTTGCTGGAGATCGGCCAGGGCGAAAGCCAACTTGCCGCGTTTTACCAGGCCTGGCGCGATGACGCGCTGGTTCTGGACAAATGGTTCAGCCTGCAAGCCCTGCATGCGGACCCGGAGAAAGCCGTGGCAGTGGTGACGGCATTAACCGGGCACAAGGATTTCAACTGGCAGAACCCGAATCGTTTTCGCGCCCTGTTTGGCGGGCTGTTGGCCAATCCGGCGGGGTTTCACCACCCGTCCGGGGCGGGATACCGGCTGTTTGCCGATTGGCTGATCCGGCTGGACCCGGTGAACCCGCAGATTGCCGCGCGCATGTCGGCCGGGTTTGAAACCTGGCGGCGCTATGACGCGGACCGCCAGGCAATGATGCGCAGTGAACTGGAACGGATCGCCGCAACCCCGGGCCTGTCGCGCCATACGGGGGAAATGGTTGCGCGCATGCTGGGATAAGGCGGTGCGTTAACCTGCGAGCCACGCAGGTAAGTGGCTGATATCCGGCAATATTGTATCTGTCAGATGTGCCAGATCATCCTGCTCGGCCACCCCGGTCAAAACCGCCATCACCTGCATGCCCGCCGCGCGCCCGGCTTCGATGTCATGGGCACTGTCGCCGACCATGAGGATGCGCTCGGGCGCAATGCCGGTATGCGCGGCAAAGGCCAGACACATGCCCGGCGCCGGCTTGCCACCATAACCGCTATCATACCCGGCCAGAAAATCGAAATGCGCCTCGGCTGCAACGCGGCGCAATTGGGCGCGGGCGACGCTTTCGGCATCATTGGTCGCCAGACCCAGTTTCAGTCCGCGATTCGCAAGATCGGTAAGGAAGGGCGCAAGCGCGACAACCTCGACCCCCGATGCCTGCGCGCTGGTGCGTAACAGGTATCGCAGCAGGCTGCCTTGATTGTGATCGGGCAGATGTGGCAGGATCGCCTCGGCCAGCTCGTGAACTTCGCCGGCAATAACAATGCTTTGCGGGCCAATCCGATCAGCACTCAGGTCAAAATCCCAGGCTTGGGCAAGGGCGGTTTCGCGCATTTTTTCTCCCCGGGCCAGGTCGCGGATCACCTGCCCAACCCAGGGCGACCAGGTTTTGTGGAAATCAAACAACGTCCCGTCTTTGTCAAAAAGAATTGCCTGTACGCGCATAGCCGCCCCCCTTGCCACCTGTTGCCACGAAAACCCGCCTATTGACAGGGGGAGAATATAGTTGTCAATGTCAACTATGGATATGAAATACGACTTGCATTCCGCCTTGGGGTATCAGCTGACCCTCGCCGCCCGCCATGCGGAGCGGCGGTTTGAGCGCGCATTACAGGGGCTTGGTCTGACCCGGATCACCTGGTGCGTGGCGCTGGCGGTTGGCGGGCACGGGCTTGATCATCCCAGCGACATCGCCGGGTATGTCGGGGTCGACCGCACCGCCGTTTCACGGGCTCTGCGAAGTCTTGCACGCGACGGGCTGGTGGTGCGCAAGCAAGGGCAGGAGGACGGGCGCACCCGATTGGTGCGTCTTACCGAAAGCGGCAAAGAGCGCCTGCGCGCGGCGAACACCTTGGCCATTGCTGCGCGGGACCGGTTGGAAACCCTGCTGGATTCGCCAGAGCGCGCGCAATTGCGGGCAATTTTACTTAAACTGCAAAAAGTGGATGAACTTCCGCTTGGAAGGATTTGATTTGACGCGTTTATTCTCTCATAAATCACGCCCCGCACATCTTGGCCCATACCCGCTGGAGCGTTTGGATCGGATGGATGCAGCCCCGGATCTGTCAACACTTGCGCCTTGGGCCGGGCTGAATTTCACCAGCGAAGATCCGCTTTCGATTATTCCGGCAATGGGCCCTTATCAGGCGATGCTTGATGCCACCCGCCATGGGATGGCCAAGGCCGAAAAGGCGATTATTCCCGAGGACCCTTTGCAGCGGGCGCAGCATTTGAAAGGGTTCGGCTATTATTGCGACGCCGCACAGGTCGGAATCTGCGCCATTCCCGACACCGCATGGCGAGCGCAGCCGTTGATCAACCCCGACGAAGAACTATTGCTTGATCGGATAAACAACAATCAAGTCAAGACCTTCGCCGCCGGTGTTGATGCGATCATGGCGGGGCTTCGCGAGGCGCTTTCTGTGAAAATTGCCCCATGTCGCCACCACTCTCATGCATTGGTTTTCCTGTATGATTACCCGCGCGATCCGGGAGAGAATGAAGCGGGCGCCGACTGGATTCAGGGCGCGCAGGCGCATCGTGCCTGCTTGCGCGGGGCAGAAACTGCGGTCACGTTAGCAACTTATTTACGTTTGCTCGGCTATGATGCGCGGGCCCATTCGATGGCCGCCAGTGACGTTTTCCTGGAACGTTTGGCGGTTGCCTGTGGGCTGGGCTGGGCCGAAGAGGGCCAGGTCATCAACCCGTTTCATGGGCGCCGCTTTGGCCTGGCTGCGGTGACCACAAATATGGAGATTGCCTCTGACAAACCCTTGAAACCACGCGCAAAGCCTCCGCTTTCCTGGGCGACCGGGCTGGGGCGGCATGCGAAAAACAGCAAGAATGTCGACCCCTATGCCAAAAGGCGTTTTCAGGATGGCCCGCACCCTTTTGAAACGCTGAAGCGGGTTGATTCGTCAACAACCTATGTGGATGCGGCAAATGTGGCGCGGGTGCCCAAGCGTGCCAATATGTTTGCCCGCGCGTTGTTTGGTGATTTTGGCAAAAAAGCGCAAGAGGGCTCTCGCAATGGCAATTACGTGCGCAAATCTGCAGCCGCCTTTGCCTTTCGCCCTTCGCTGGGCGCCTTCATCCTGCTGCAGGATGGCGCGGTCGGGACGGAGCATGCGTCAACCAATGACGCCGCGCGTAATGGCGCCAACATCAAGGGCGCGGCCTACTTTTTGGGGGCCGATGCAACTGGGTTGTCCGCTTGCCCGGACTATGCCTATTACAGCCATGACGCGGCCGGGGAAAAGATCATTCCCTACCACGAGCAGGCGATTTCGATCATCATTGACCAGGGCTTTGAGACCATGGAGGGGGCCTCGGGCGATGATTGGATTGCCTGCGCGCAAAGCATGCGGGCCTATTTGCGGTTTTCGCTGATTGGCGGGGTGTTGGCCGGGCATTTGCGCAACCTTGGCCATGGCGCGCGGGTGCATAGTGTCATGGATGACGAGGTATTGAACCCGCCACTCTTGTTGCTGGCCGGATTGGGCGAGGTGAGCAGGATTGGTGAAGTGATCCTCAACCCCTTTCTTGGCCCACGGCTAAAATCCGGGGTGGTGACAACCAATATGCCGATCAGCCATGATCGACCGATTGATTTTGGCCTGCAGCGGTTTTGCCAGGCCTGCAATAAATGCGCCCGGGAATGCCCTTCCGGGGCCATAACCGCCGGGCCGAAAGCGATGTTCAACGGCTATGAGATCTGGAAATCCGACAGTCAGAAATGCGTGACTTACCGGGTCTCGCAGGAT
>CAYSBG010000268.1:0-3732 GCA_964429125.1 uncultured Aliiroseovarius sp. | reverse complement strand
TCAGCTTCATCCTGCGCCGGTTTCGCGGCGACCAGATCATCGAGGGGCTGCTGCTCGGCTCGTTTGACAACCCCTACATGGTGGTCGGCTTCATCCTGTTCGTGATATTCCTGCTCGGCTTTTTGCTCGATTGGGTCGAAATCACCCTGATCATCATGCCCTTGATGTTGCCGGTAGTGGCCGGGCTGGATATCCCGGTCAACGGTTTTGGCGTGGTCGACAACCCGAAAATGGTCTGGGTGGCAATCCTGGTAGCTGTGACCCTGCAAACCTCGTTCCTGACCCCGCCGGTGGGATTTGCCCTGTTCTACCTCAAGGGCGTCTGCCCACCAGACATCAATCTCGGCCATATTTACAAGGGTATCATCCCTTTTGTTCTGTTGCAGATAACCGGGCTGCTGGTGGTGTTCTTCTGGCCGGAAATCACCACATGGCTACCTGCGGTGGCCTATGCCAAATAAGTAGGGTGGTCAATATTGCCCACCCTGCCACTGAGCGCTATGAAGCGCAAAGTATCGCAAAGGACACAACATGGCAAAATGCGCATTTCTGGGCCTCGGGGTCATGGGGTACCCAATGGCGGGCCATCTGGTCGCCAAAGGGCACGACGTTACCGTCTATAACCGCACACTGGCAAAGGCTGAGCGATGGGTGAGCGAACATGACGGGGCCGCAGCACCCACCCCGCGTGAGGCGGCGACCGGGGCCGCGTTTGTCTTTTCGTGCGTTGGCAATGACGATGATCTGCGCGCCATTTGCCTTGGCCCGGACGGGGCGTTTGCCGGCATGGAACCGGGCACCACTTTCGTTGACCACACCACGGTTTCCGCCAAAGTGACCCGCACGCTGCATGCCACCGCCACCGAGGCCGGGATTGCCTTTGTCGATGCACCAATCTCTGGCGGGCAGGCGGGCGCCGAAAACGGCGTCCTTTCAATCATGTGCGGAGGCGACCAGGCCGCCTTTGACGCAGCTGAACCCATCATGCAGGCCTATGGCCGCTCGATCAAGCGCCTGGGCGAAAGCGGCGCCGGGCAGTTGACGAAAATGGTCAACCAGATTTGCATTGCCGGGCTGGTCCAAGGTCTCGCGGAGGGTTTGCATTTTGCCGAAAAGGCGGGGCTGGACGGGCGCGAGGTGATCGAGGTTATTTCTGGCGGGGCTGCCGGAAGCTGGCAAATGCTCAACCGCTATGAGACCATGCTGGACGATCATTTCGAACACGGTTTTGCGGTGGATTGGATGCGCAAAGATCTTGGCATTTGCCTTGATACAGCCAATGAAAACGGCGCTTCGCTGCCGGTCACCGCGCTGGTCGATCAGTTCTACAAAGACGTGCAGAAAATGGGCGGGGCGCGGTGGGACACTTCGTCCCTTCTCAAACGCCTGCGTGCCATGGGATAATCTTCGCCAACATAATCTTCGCCAACTCGGGGGATCAGATGTTCAGATGCGCGTTTGTAATGTTTCTGCTGGCGGCAGGGCACTCCCAGGCCCAATCGGTGCCGGTGCACGGAAATTGGTGCGGCATAGGCTATTCCGGCGGCAACCTGCCTTACCCGGCCCCCCCCACCGATCCGCTTGATGCCGCATGCATGCGTCATGACCTTTGCGCAGGATACCAGGGCCGCTTCAATTGCGGTTGCGATCTTGGCTTCATGCAGGAATTACGCGCGACCCCATGGCCCAATCCCGGCCTTGCCGAAAAAGCCCGCGCCACCTATGAGGCGATCGCGATGATCCCCTGCACCAACCCCCAGGGCTACGCTGCAAAAATGAGCCTCGTTACAAGCGACTGGGTCAATGACGTCGGCTCCGGACGCCAGGCGCCATGGGAAATTCTCAATCGCCTGTCGCGCCTGACGGTAACAGGTGTCAGCGGCGCTGGCTGGTAAGCTTCTTTCATCTTGGCACAAATACCTCGGGGGTGTGGGGGCTGGCCCCCACCCCGGTCGCCGGGCGCAAGCCCGGCGAAATCCTTACCCCCTGGTTTCCTCAAGCGCCAGCCGTTGGCGCGCCACTTCTTCGTTATGGCGCGCCTTGATCTGGTCGCGCAGGGCGTCGGTAATATAATCCAGATGCGCCTCCACCGCTTTGCGCGCCAACCCCGGATCACGCGCCATCAGGGCTTCATTGATCGCCCTGTGTTGATCGAGCAAATCCGCACGGGTGAATTTCTGCAGAAACATGACCTGGCGGTTATAAAACACGCCTTCGCGCAGCAAGTCATACATCGAACGCATCATGTGCAACATCACCACATTATGCCCGGCCTCGACGATCGCCATATGAAACTCGGCATCCAGCCGCGCGCCCTCTCCGGGTTTGGCGCGTCCATTGCTGGCACGCTCCATCCTGGCGAAAATGGTATCAATCACTTGCAGATCCGCATCAGAGCCAAACCTGGCGGCGCGCTCTGCAGCCAGCCCTTCCATGTCTCGGCGAAAGGTAAGCGCGTCAAACACGGCCTCATCATGGCTGGCAAAAAGCTGCACCAAAGCTGGCGAAAAAGCCGACCCAAGCACATCGGCGACGTAAACCCCTGATCCAGCGCGCGTCTCCAGCAAAGACGCTTGGCGCAACTGGCCAAGGGCTTCGCGCAAGGAAGGGCGCGACACCCCAAGCTTTTCAGCCAGATCCCGCTCGGCCGGTAGCCGGTCGCCGGGGCGCAGCACCCCGCGCAAAATCAATAATTCGATCTGGCGAACCACTGCGAGCGAGAGCTTTTCTGCCTGAACTTTTTCGAATGGCATGCGCGCGCCCTCTTGATTGGTCAAAGATTATGACCAAAAGCCTGCGCGCGCAACCGGAACACTTCAGGTATTGGGCCGGATAATGATCTCGACCCGGCGATTTTGCAGACGCTCCGCCGCAGACAGGTTGGAGGCGACTGGCTGATCTTCGCCACGGCCAATAGTGGTGATCCGCCCGGAAGGCACACCGTTGGACGTCAGAATTGCTGCAACAGCGGCCGCGCGACGACGTGACAGCGACAGGTTGTAGGTTGCATTGCCAACATTATCGGTATGGCCAACCACCTGAATGGTCGAGTTCGGGTAGTCCAGAAGGTTACGCGCCAAAGCCGCCAGATCCTGGCGCAAAACAGAGCCGACCGTGGCACTATCGGTGGCAAACAAGATGTCATTGGGCATGGTCACGACCAGTTCGGACCCGGTGTTAACGACTTTTACGTCATTGCCCATGGATTGGCGCAAATCGCCGGCCTGCCGGTCAAGCTCCTGGCCGATAGCGCCGCCGATCATGCCACCCAACGCGGCGCCAACCGCCGCAGTGCCCACGTTACCGCCAGGACGAGTTGCACCGAACAATCCTCCCAAAGCCGCACCAATGGCGGCGCCGTTATTTTGGCGCGGTCCTGTTTCGGTACAGGCCGTCAAAGCAAAGGCGCTTACGGTAAGGACGATCAGCGGTTTTTTAATCGATATCATTTCGGCTCTCTCATTGGAGGTTACAGTTACTGCATGCTTAACGCATGTGCGGGTGTTATCGAATATCAATGCGCAAAATGGGCGACAAACCGCCGTTTGAGCCAAGGCTGGTATGTTTCCTTCCTCGTCACTCTTCCAGGCGCAGCGATTCCCACGCCAGAATTTCCCGCTTGACCGGCAAGCCCCAATGATAGCCGCCCAGCCCACCGCTCTTGCGCAAAACCCGGTGGCAGGGGATCAGAAAGCTGACCGGATTTCGCCCCACCGCTGTGCCGACAGCCCG
>CAYSBG010000267.1:3222-3735 GCA_964429125.1 uncultured Aliiroseovarius sp. | reverse complement strand
AAATCGCAAGCCCCAGCCCGACACCATCGCCAGGGGCCTTGGTGGTGTAAAACGGCTCGAACAGCTGATCCAGATCATCAACCCCCGCGCCATTGTCGCGCACCAGAATCTTGGCCACCGCCTCCCCGGTCAGCAAGATATCCACCTGCGGAGTCTCTACGGATTTGGTGGCGTCGATGGCATTGCGCAAGAGGTTGATCAACACTTGTTCAATCCGCACCGGGTCGGCCATGACCATCACCGGCGCGCGCGGAATGTTGCGGGTAATGCGCACGTGGCGCCGCTTCAGTTGCGGCTCCATCATTGCCAGCGCCGCGGACACGGAATGCCTTATATCCAAGGGCTGCAGCGTCTCGCCGCTCTTGCGCGCGTAGCTTTTCAGTTGTTTGGTGATCGCCCCCATCCGTTCGATCAGATCGTCGATACGCTGGAAGCTGGACAAGGCCTCGGTGCCGCGCTTGCGCTGAAGCAAAAGCCGTGCCCCTGCCAGATAGGTTTTCATCGCCGCCAGCG
>CAYSBG010000267.1:0-3212 GCA_964429125.1 uncultured Aliiroseovarius sp. | reverse complement strand
GCGGCTGGTTCAGCTCATGGGAAACCGCCGCCGACATCTCGCCCAACGCGGCCAGTTTCGAGCTCTGCGCCAGGGTTTGCTCGGCCACTTCGAGGTTCTGTTCGGCCTTGCGGCGCTCGGCGATTTCCTGCTGCAGGGCGGTATTCAGTTGGCGAAGCTCCGCCGACTCGATCTGAAATTCCACCGAGCGCGACTGCGCGCGGCGCCCAATGACGTAAAACCCCAAGGCAAGCAGGATGGCGAATGCCATGATTTCCAGCGCCAGCAAGCCATTCACCCGCTCGCGCACGCTGGCGTAGGTGGTGAAGCTGGTCATCTGCCAGCCCTGAAATGGAATACGGGCCTGTTGGCGCATGACCTCGTCGCCCAGGAAAAACGCCTCCCCCGGCAGAGCGGCCCATCGCGCGGTGTCGGCCAGGGCGTGTTTGATCGCCATGGTCGCCGGCAAGGCCTGCAACGCGCCTGCCTCGTTTTTTCCCCGCCAGCGTGGCGCCGTTGCAAGGATGATTTCGCCTTCTGAATCGGCCACCATCACCGCGTCTGAAATCCCCGCCCAGCTTTGCTCGAATTTCTGCAGGTTGACCTCGACCACGATCACCCCGACCAGCTCGCCGGTGTTTTCCACCTTGCGGGAATAGGTAAACGTATAGCCGCCCGCGTCGGTCTGGAGCGTGGTAAACACGGTATCTTCGGAGCGTAACGCATTGATAAAATAGGCGTCTTGCTTGTGTGAAGCGCCCAACAGCTCGCGCATCGTTGCCCCGACCACCCGTCCGTCACGATCCAGCAAGATCAAAGAGGCGGCACCAATTTCATCGCGATATGAAATCAGCCGTTGCGAGCTTTGGGCATAATCAGCACTGGCCAGCGCACCGATCAACAGCGGGTCACGGCTCAGCAATAGCGGCACCACGGAAATGCGCTGCAACTCGCTGATCAGGTTTCCGGTATACAGCGCCAGACGCAATTCGGCCCGGCTACGGGTGGATTCGGTATAGCGCTCGGTCAGCCAGGTATTGGAGACCCAAACCACCACGACCGCCAGAGTGAACAGCAGAAACAACAGGATACGGGCCCGCATGGAAATACCTTTGCGCAGACTTGCAAGGGTATCGCCCCCCGATTCCAGTACATTCTTTGAAACACCTTGCGCCATGGAAGACACCATAGGGCCGGGCGCAGGCCGGCTCAAGTCAGGCCGTTGCAAGCGCGGCCAGCAATGCGCCAAACATCGCCACCCCGTCCGTCCCCCCATGCGCCGCATCGACCGCGCGCTCGGGATGGGGCATCAGGCCCAGCACCCGGCGATTGCGCGAAATCACCCCGGCGATGTCGCCGGTCGAGCCGTTGGGATTGTCCACATAGGTGAACGCCACCCGCCCCTCGCCCCGCAATTGGGCAAGCTTTTCGGTGCCAACCCGATAATTGCCATCGTGATGGGCGATCGGATAGGTCACCTGCTGGCCCTTTTCATAGGCCGAGGTGAACGCATTGTCCGTATCCTCGACCCTGAGCGCCACATCCTTGCACAGAAATTTCAGCCCGCCATTGCGGATCAGCGCCCCGGGCAGCAGGCCGGTTTCGGTCAGCACCTGAAAACCGTTGCAAATGCCCAGCACAAAACCGCCCCGATTGGCATGGCGGATCAGCGAGGCGGTGATCGGCGACTGCGCCGCGATGGCCCCACAACGCAGGTAGTCGCCAAAGGAAAATCCGCCCGGCACCGCAACCAGGTCCAGCCCGTCGGGCAGGTGGTCGTCCTTGTGCCAGACCATTAGCACATCCGCCCCCGCGCGTTCCAGCGCAACCTTCAGGTCGCGGTCACAATTGGAGCCGGGAAATTGCAAGACAGCCGCTTTCATGGGCGCGTCCCCTTTCTGAAAAACACCGACCGCAGGACGAACCAGATCACCAGCGCCCCGGCCCATGCCGCAAGTGCGAACAGGCCGAGCATGGCTGGTATGAACCACAGGCCCTGCCAGGTGTCCATGCGCACGTTGCCCCGATCGCCGGGAATGGCGCGGATCATCGCGGTTTCGCCCACCGCCACGTCAAAAGATGCATGCGCAGACCCGACGCTGGCGCGGTAGTCCTCCCCGTCGATACTATAGGTAAAGATCGGCTCGTAATTTGTTGTTCCGATGTCAAAAAAACTCTCACCTGGCCATTCATATCGCTCGACCACAAGCCCCTCGACCGGTTCCGACCTGAGCCAGTAAAGCGCACTTTCGACCGCAAAGCCCAGCGTGGCCAGGCTCAGTAATACAGGAAAGCTGAACAGGACCAGGCGCACGCGCGCAAGCCAAGGCATTTGGCGCAGGCTTTCAGAGCTGGAAATCCATGCGACCAGAGATGGAATCGACATGTCAAACCCCCGTGGATCAGAGTGAAATTTCGTAGCGCTCGATCACCGTGTTGGCCAGCAGCTTCTCGGCCATTTCCGTGGCCGCGGCGCGCGCTTCATCCGGATCATCCGTGGCAAGTTCCAGCTCGATCACTTTTCCCTGGCGCACCTTTTCAACCCCGCCAAAGCCCATATTCCCCAACGCCCGACGTACCGCCGCCCCTTGCGGATCCAGAACCCCGGTTTTCAGCATCACGTCTACACGAACTTTCATGTCTATCCCCTTGACATGGGTTAATTAATCAATGTCGGCTTGCTCGGCGTGTGGGTCACGCTGCTGGGCATCACGCCCAGGCGTTTGGCCACTTCGGTATAGGCATCCGCCAGATCGCCCAGGTCCCGGCGAAACACATCCTTGTCAAGCTTGCGTCCAGTCTCGATATCCCACAGGCGGCAGCTATCCGGGCTGATCTCATCGGCGATAATCAGCCGCATGAAATCCCCGTCCCAGATGCGGCCAATCTCGATCTTGAAGTCAACCAACTTGATGCCGACCCCGTACATGACCCCGGACAAATAATCGTTTACCCGCAAAGCCAGGGCGACGATATCGTCCATGTCCTGCTGGCTGGCCCAGCCAAAGGCGATGATGTATTCTTCCGGCACCAACGGGTCGCCAAGCGCGTCGTCCTTGTAGGAAAACTCGACGATCGGGCGCGGCAGCGCCAGCCCCTCTTCCATGCCCAGACGTTTGGCCATGGAGCCGGCGGCAAAATTGCGCACGATCACTTCCAGCGGGATGATCTCGACCTCGCGGACCAGTTGCTCGCGCATTTTCAGGCGCTTGATGAAATGATTGGGCACGCCG
>CAYSBG010000266.1:942-3758 GCA_964429125.1 uncultured Aliiroseovarius sp. | reverse complement strand
GCTGGCGGAAAATGACTGAAACCGGGGGCGCAAGATAAATGAGGACAGGCCCTAGCCCGCCATGTTCAATACGGCCGTCAGGCCCGAGCGGATTGCCAGATCGATCAGCGAGAAAAAGATCGCCGTAACGGTTGCCATCGCCAATACCATCAGCGTGGTCAGCATCACCTCGCGGCGTGTCGGCCACACCACTTTGCTGACTTCGGAACGCACTTGCTGAATGAACTGAAACGGATTTGTCATCGCCATGTTTTTCTGCCTTTTAACGGTCAGGCACCAGATACGCATTCATCCGCTGATATGCAACCCCACGCAGCGAAAGCCCGGCGCAAGGCTTTGTGACCGCGTGCAAGGACACGGCCCGATCCTATTGCGCAGCAACGACCCGAGAGATTTCGGTCTCGTCCTGTGATGTCATGCCAATCGCCGCCGCGACCATCCGCGCCGCGAATTCCGGGGATTTGTGTACCCAGTCACGCGTCTCCTTTGCGTTTGGCGTGGAAAAATCACGTTTTGTCAGCGTGTTGGAAGTAATTGTATCTTCGGGTTGCACCAACAGCTGGAATCCCTTTGCCTCGGCTGCCTGCACCAACAACGCCCACAAGCGGGTGCGGGCTGCCTTGGTCGAACGTACCGCCAGGTTTTCCTGCTCCAGCGCCTTGTCGACCACGCCTTCGCTGGGAAACGCTGTCGGCACAAACACGACCTCTGCCCCTGCATCGGCAAAGGCACAGGCCAGGCGCCAGGCACGCACCGACTCGCTCCAGCGGGTCACAAGGGCTTGCATCTGCGCTTGGGAAATATGGCCTTGCGGACGGCTTTCATGGTCCAGAACCGCCTTGAAGAAGTCATGGGCCCTGAGCCGGGCACCGTAGAAAATGAAGGTGTGAAAATCTTTCGGGCCCAGGCTATCCAGACCACCGGATATCTCAAGAACCAGGTCGCGAATGTCGGCGTCCGGACGAATGCGCCCATTTCTCCAGCGCAGCTTGCGAAAGGACGGCCCATCCGCCCCCCAAAACCGCAGGGCGCGCCCGCCCGTATCAATCAGCCCGCCATCATGGGCCCGTTTAACCGCGCCCAGGTGGCTATCACCAAAAATGCAGATATCGCCAGTTTTCGGTTCACTTGCTCGCGAAGGCATCAAGCAACTCCTCCTCACATTTGATCCCGCCTGCCATTGGTTTTTTGGCAACACCACGCCGGACCGGCCAGGGTTTCTTGCCGTGGCCTGCGCGACGCACCCGTACCTTGCCAAAGGCGGCTTCCTGATCGGCAAAGAAATTTCGCATGACAAAGTCGACCCCTTCCGGGATCACCGAGCGCTGATTGGGGGCGTAGAACATGCCGCGATAGGCTGGTGCGGTGATAATCTCATAAGACGGGAAATAGTCGACGAAATCATGGTCCTCGGCTGCCATTCCAGCGACCGCGCGCAGAACCGACTTTGAATACGTCGTGGCGGGCAACACATGGGTACCGCTGGCCGTTGCCGTCAGCGGCACCGGCGACACGGTCAGTAACACCCGTATATTGGGATTTGCCTCGCGCATGATCGCAAGGGCGGCGTTCAGATCCTCTTCGACTGCCGCAGTGCGGTGATTGATAAAGACGTGTTTATCCGGGTCATAGGTTCCGGCCGCTGTGCCCGGGCAGGAAGCGTATTCCAGCCCGGTTTCCCGGTTTGCCCAGCTTTCCGTCAGGCCAAGGGTAAAGATGAAAAGGTTGGAGTCTTCCACCGCAGAGCGGATCGCCGCATGGGTTGCCTTGCGCGAGGCGTTCAATTCCGCGCGCGAAACAAAACCACCCGGCTCAATTCCCGGACGCATCGGGTCGAAAAAGCGCTTGTCATGTTGCCAGACTTCTGCAGGCGCACGGGCCTTGCCAAATGCCTGCTCCATCCACTGACGCAGCATCCGGGTGGTGTAAATGTTGCCGGTCCGAAAGCTGAAGATCCCATAGTTGAAAGCAAGCGCATCATCGGGCTTCATCAGCATGGGCGCGGGCTCGGCATTGAACCAGTCGTAGCCACGCGCAGCCAGTGCTTTGCCGATGTGTTGAGCAAAACAAGAGCCGGCGGTCACGATCCGATGCTCGGGCTGGACTTGGAATTTCGGCTGCCACAAGCCGGAAATGGCAAAGGGGCTAAGCTCGCCAACAGACTTGCGCCAAAACGCACGCGTAGCAAATCCCTGATACGGGTTTTTCATGGGGTTACTCACTCGACTGCCTCAATACGCCCGGTATTTCCCGGGTCATTAAGGGCAAGTATACGTCGGCGGCGCGTCAAGTCAATCGGGACGGGTGTCTCAGCTTCAAACATGTGCATGGCGTGCGGACAAAAGGTCTAACAAGCACGCGGCCCCGGCTTGCGGCAATTGCGCCCATTTTACGTCCGAGCCATGTTCGCTACGCTCAGGCCAATTGAGAGTAGACTAAATGGACATCACCTCACTGCTCGGACTGCTTGCCTGGGGCGTATTTACCGGGATCGTGTTCTCCGCCATTGGCGCGGCCGGAGGGATTTTGACCTCGTTCGGGTTGATCACCCTGTTTGGCGTGGCTGACCCCAATGCGGTCAAACCCATGACCCAGATTGTGGTCTTGGCTACGGCACTGATATTTGTTCCCGGTTATCTGAAACGCCGCGCCATGGTCGCACCTCTGGGCCTGTTGCTTGGGCTGGGTGGGTTGGCAGGGGCATGGGCCGGGTCAACTGTGTCGAGCCTGTATCTGGCTGACATGCGCAGCTTTCGCCCGCTGTTTGGCCTGTTGGCCCTGGCCGGGCTGTTGCAGCAGGAAGGCTTGCTTGGCGG
>CAYSBG010000266.1:0-932 GCA_964429125.1 uncultured Aliiroseovarius sp. | reverse complement strand
CCTGGCCATCGGCGCGCAAATTGTCTGGAAGCTGAAACACGGCTCCAAGGGCACCAACCTTGCCCCGGCGCCTGTCACCGGGCAAAAAATGCGCCTCAAAGCACTCAGCTTTGTGTATGGTGACACTGATTTTTGCGTGCCGACCTGGTCGCCGTTGCTGGCGGGATTCCTGATTTCAATGATCGCCTCAATTTTCGGGGTTGGTGGCGGTTTCCTGCTGGTGCCGTATATGGCGTCAATCCTGACCATGCCGATGCATATCATTCCAGCCACCGCGGCGATCGCGATTTTCATGTCACTGGCAGTGTCGATCACCAATTTTATTGCCCGCGGCGCGCCAGTCGACCTCACCTTGCTCTTGCCTCTGGCCCTTGGCGCGGTACTTGGCGCTTTGTTGGGACCATTGATTAACAAGCGAGCCAAGAATAGCTGGCTGCAAGGCGGACTGGCGGTAGTCGTCCTTGGTATCGGCCTGAAATACGTGCTGTTCTGAAGGCATTGTTTCCGGGCTGGAAACAGTGCCGCCACCTTTTCGGACTCCCCCCCCCCCAAAGAAGTTGGTTATACTTTAGCGAGAATCGTAATGATTGTTGCTTTGGGGGATTTTCATGCTGTCATTAACCGGACTTGCCGCGCTGCTTGGCGGGGCTGCCTGGATGCTGGACTTTTCATCGTCGGAAAATACCGAGCCAACCAATACCCTGGATGGCAGCGAAGGCAATGACCATCTGCTCGGCACGCCCGGCAATGACCTGATCCTTGGCTTTGGCGGCAACGACATCCTGCGCGGCGAAGGTGGCTCGGATGCGCTGATCGGCGGGGATGGCAACGACCGCATAGATGGCGGCGGTGGCAATGATCTGGTCGATGGCGGGCTGGGCAATGACTTGCTGGTTGGCAATGCCGGGCACGACACCTTGGTCGGCGGGGCC
>CAYSBG010000265.1:0-3758 GCA_964429125.1 uncultured Aliiroseovarius sp. | reverse complement strand
TGTGATTTCAGGGTTTGCACATCATGGCTGGCCCGCTCGGCTGATTTCAGTCTGTTCGCTAATTGTTGTGTCAAAGCAAAGCCTTCATCATGCGGGTCGCCCCCCAGTCGCGCATTCAGATTGCGCACCGCGTTGCCAAAGTCGCTGGCATCTTTTTGCATGGCCTCGATCCGGCCACTCAGCTTTTCGCGCTCCGACAGCCAAGGCCCGAGCTTGCGCAGGGTTGGCAAGGCATCATGAAAGCCTGACGGGTCGTCAATCTTCAGGGGCGAAGCATCAGCCTGGGCCTGCCACTCGGCCTCAGCGTCCGAAAGGCGTCTTTCCAGCTCTCTTGTTTTTTGCTGGCGCTTTTTCAGCTTGGCGCTGGCTTTTTCAATCGCGATTGCGCGCTGCTGCGCGCGTCCGGCATCCTCAAGGGTTTTGCGCGCCATACGGGTAAGATCGGACAGGTCCCCCGCTTCCGGGGCAGCGTTCAGCGCCTTGCACAGAGCCGCCTCGGCTTGGGCGATATCCGCCCGCGCAAGCGCCTGAAGCTCTTTCGCCTGCGCAAAGGCTGCGGTGGCCTTGTGGGCACCTGCAAGCGATTTCAGCCAAGGTTGCAGATCGTTGGGATCAAAATCCTCGGGCAAGGAAAGCCCTTTGAGAAGGTCGGCAAATGCGTTTTTTTCAGCCTCCAGCGCTTGTGCCTGCGCCTTGACCTGCGCCTTCCAATGAGCCTTTTGTGCCTTCAGCTCAGCCGCTTTCATTTGCAGTTCCCGCAATTGGGCCAGCCGATCGGCTGCCTCCAACTGCGCGTCCTGTATGGCGTCCACCCGCACCATTTCTTCATGAAACCTGTCTGCTGTCTCACGGGTAAGCGCCTGGACGTGATCGTTCCAGGCGGCATCGCGGTGGCCGCGTGCCTGTTGCTTGTCCTCATCCGAAAACAGGCTGGCATCGGTTTTCATGGCGTCGAGGCGGGCCTCGATACTGGCCAGTTCGCGCGCCGCCTTGTCAAATTCCTGTCGCGCTGCCTTGTGCGCATCCTTCAGCTCTTTGTGGGCATTCGCGATCCGGCGCGCCTGATCTTCTGTCACCCGCGCCGCCGGCAACTGGTCAGTATCCCCGTGCCACGGCACCAGAACTGCCAGCGCGTCGCCGACAGCATTCTTTTCACGGCCCATTGCAGCATTGGCTTCGCGCAGCTGGCTGGTCAGGGCTTCGGGTTCAAGGCGATCCACGAGGACGCGAAGATCATCAACCGATGAAAGTGCCTCGGTTTCTTCGGCTTCATCTTCGGAGATTTCGTCCAGTTCCGCCTTCGCGTCACGTTCTTCATCGCGCGCAGCGTCGCGCAAATCCCGTGCAGTATTCACTTCGTTTGCCAAGCGCTCGAATCTTCCAAGTACGGGTTCGCCAAGGATTTCCGGTTCAACCTCGGTCAGGCCCAGATCTTTCATGGCCTGCGCAATATCCGCGCTCAGCTCTGTCAGCTCTTGCGCCCGTTTCGGCAGGTCACCCTGTGCCGTCAGTGCCCGGGAGCGCGGCGCATCCATCAGCTGTTCAATCTCTTGGCCGAAGGCAAGGATATCGGGGTCCAGCGTGATCTCTGCCTGTTTTTCACGGAGTGTTTTTAGCGCATCCTGCGCCGCAGTTTTTTTGGCTGTAGCTGCAACCTCACGTTCCCGCAAGCCGCGGGCCTGCTCGGGCCACGCCGCTTGAAACACGGTATAATTTTTGACCGCCTCCAGATCGGAGTACAGCCCATCACGTTTGGCTAACAGGGGCAAACATGCGATAACGGCCTCCAGCCGGGCTTTGTCATTGATCAGATCATCGCGTTCCCTCCGTGCCGCCTGTTCATTCGCCTCAGCAGTAGCCAGCGCCGCGCGCAAGCTACGAAAGCGGCTGGCATTCAGGTCAAGATCTCGGATTTGTCCGTCCAGAGTTTTCAGCTTGCGGCGCGCCTCGGCCAAAAGACTCTTGCGCGCAGATTTCTTGTGAAAATCCTCCGCCGCCGCACGCGCCTTGTCCAGCACGCCGCTCAGATCAGAAAGCCCGGCACTTGCGGAAAACAGAAGCTGGCCAAGGTCGCCATGGCTGGCAAGAATATCCTCGCCACCTTTTTCAATCGTCTCGTCATCAAGCGAGAACATCGCCCGATACTGCGCGCGGTTCAGGCCACCAAGGGCGCGGGTCAGGAGCGCCGGATTAACCGGGTTGGAGCTGGCATCAAGCAGATCGTTTTGCCGTTTCTTGATGCGGACCAGTTCGTGTTCCACCCCGTCGATTTCAAGGCAGGCGCCGATGCGCATGTTGTCGTAATCATGCAGGAAATTGTACCCGCTGCGTGTCGGAATGCCAAAAAGCAGATCGAGATAGGCCTCGAACGCCGTTGTCTTGCCTGCCTCGTTGGGGCCAAAGATGATGTGCAGATCGGCCTTGCCCGGCGCACGCGCTCCGAAGTCCAGCGAGAAATCGGTGAAGTGGCCAAAGCGGGTAAGATCAAGACGGCGAAGGCGCATTATCTGTCCCCACCCGTATCTTCCGGCGCTTCTTCAGCCATCATCAGGGCCACGACATCCTCGCACCCTTCCGTAAGAAACGTGGCGACGTTCTCTGCTAACGCGTCGCTGTCCGCACCAAAACTGGACCTGATTTCCGGTGGCAGTTCTCCCACCAGCCACTCGGCTATTTTCACTGCGCGAGCGGTGACGTTTTCGTCCTGCATCAATGTTTGCATGAGGGCCTGGAGTTCTAAACGCGGGTCCTCGCGGGCCTCAGAAGCTTCCGGCTGGCGCAAATGACATTCGACTTTTTCAATCCAGACGGTTTCGATGGCCCCCCCTGTATTCCGGGCCGCTTCCCTGATCTGCGCGCTCAGCAGGTCCATATCCCGGCGCACCCGCCAAGCAAGCGGCGTCTGCCCGGTCAGTTCAACACGCAGGATGCTATTGCCCGCAGCCTGGGAAACCGCCTCTTTTATCGCGGCAGTGATCTTCGCAAGCATGTCGCGCCATTCCCCGACCCCCTCCAGCGCGCAGGACAACCGGTTAAATTCAACCTGTGATGTGCGCCTTTCCTCCAGTGTGACGGTGCCATCTGAAACGCTGACCAGCGTGACCGTTTTGGTCCCGGACTCGCCAATGTCACGCCCCTGCGGCATGCCGGGCATGACGATATGCGGTGCCTCGGAATGAACCTGACGTTTGTGGATGTGCCCCAGTGCCCAGTAATCATAGCCATGGTTCTTGAGGTCGGTGACCGAACAGGGCGCATAGGTATCGTGCCCTTCAGACCCCGCGAGGCTCGTGTGAAGCAAGCCGATATTGAAGCATCCCGCCACGGGTGCCGGATATTTGGGCAGCAGGCTTTCCGGTGCCTGAGGCTTGGCAAAGCTGACCCCGTGAACAGCGACACCATGTTCTTCAAGGCGGTGCGTTCCGCCATGTCCGGTAAACACATGCACGTTCGGTGGCAGGTCCAGTTCCTTGGTGATGCGACTTTCGGCATCATGATTGCCGCGGATAATGAAGACAGGAATTGCAGCGGCATTCAGGCGTTCCAACTGCGCCGTCAGAAAAGCTGCCGTTTTCATGGAATGCAGATCGCGGTCGTATAAATCACCGGCGATGAGCAGCGCGTGAATATCTTCCTCTAGGCATAGGTTCACGATCTGCTCAAGGGCACCACGGGTAGCAGCCCCCACAAGGTCAAAAAGGACCTCATCCTTGAGCGCAAGACTATGTAAAGGAGCGTCGAGATGAAGGTCCGCTGTA
>CAYSBG010000264.1:0-3764 GCA_964429125.1 uncultured Aliiroseovarius sp. | reverse complement strand
GATGCAACGCATGGCAGGTCTCCTGGCTTGTGGATCAAACGCATCTGCCACCTTCCCGGGGCTTTGGCCCCAGTGGTATTCGACAGATGCTGGCCACGAACAGTCGCGGGGGCGGCTGCGGCTTTGGGCCCCTGATTGGGTCGCCCTGCCCGCATTCCCTATTCTCCCCAAGGCGCTTTGCGCCGATCAAAGGGGAACCATGCAAACCCATTTGACGCAGATTCGCAGCCCCGGTCAAGACCGGATGCGACTTGCCTGACCCATATGCGACATTTGCGCGCCCAGGTAGCCACATATAGTGGATAAGTGTGCATACTCGCCCATATCCGGTGTTCAGCGTTGACTCTGCCTGCCCATGATCCGAAAATCGGAGACTTATGAGAATCATCCTAAAGGGCGCTACGTGCGGTTTTCAAAACTCAGGCTGAACGGCTTCAAAAGCTTTGTTGACCCGACCGATCTGGTGATCGCCGACGGGCTGACCGGCGTTGTCGGGCCGAATGGCTGTGGCAAGTCGAACCTGCTTGAGGCGCTGCGTTGGGTGATGGGGGAAAACAGGCCCAAGGCAATGCGCGGCGGTGGTATGGAAGATGTGATTTTTGCCGGCGCCGCCACCCGGCCCGCCCGCAATTTCGCCGAAGTCTCCATTCTGATCGACAATAGCGAACGCCTGGCCCCTGCCGGATTCAACGACAGCGACAGCCTTGAGATCGTGCGCCGGATTACCCGGGACGCCGGATCCGCGTACAAGGTAAATGGCAAGGACGTGCGGGCGCGCGACGTACAAATGCTGTTTGCCGATGCCTCGACCGGGGCGCATAGTCCGGCTCTGGTGCGACAGGGACAAATCAGCGAGTTGATCAATGCGCGGCCCAAGGCGCGCCGTCGGGTGCTGGAGGAAGCCGCAGGGATTTCCGGCCTGTACCAACGCCGCCACGAGGCCGAATTGAAACTGAACGGCACCGAAGCCAATCTGGCCCGGGTCGATGACGTGATCGAACAGCTGGCCAACCAATTGGCACAGCTTGCGCGTCAGGCCAGGCAAGCGGCGCGATACCGGGCAATCGGTGAAGATTTGCGGAAATCCGAAGGCTTGCTGTTGTATCGACGGTGGAAAGAGGCGGATGAGGCGCGGCTGGAAGCGGAAACCGACCTGACCGAACGCATGCGCGCGGCAGCTGCGGCCGAAGGCGCGGCGCGCGGGGCCGGCAAGGCCCGTCAGAGCGCCGAAGATGCGCTCCCGGCGCTGCGCGAAGAAGAGGCGATTGCCGCGGCGATATTACAACGTCTTATGGTGCAGCGCGACCGGCTGACCGATCAGGAGGCACAAGCGGCGCAGCATATCGAAACCCTCACCGCACGGATCAGCCAGTTGGCGGCGGATATCGAGCGCGAAGCCGGGTTGAACCGCGATGCGGGCGACACGATAGAGCGGCTGGAATGGGAAGCGCGCGAATTGGAAAAGGCGGGCATGGGTTTTGACCGGCGGTTGAGCGAATCAGCCGATCAGGCACATGAAGCCGCGCGGGTTCTGTCAGAACGCGAAGAGTCGCTTTCGCAATTGACCGAGGACGTGGCCCGCCTGGCCGCACGTCACCAATCAGCACAGCGCCTTCTGGAAGACAATCGCAAGACTCTGGAGCGCAACGAGGCGGCGGCGAAAAAAGCACGCACCGAGATGGAGAGCGCCAGGGCCGCCGTGGAGCGCGCGCGCGGTGAGTATAACCAGGCCGAAACCGCTGCTGCCGACGCTGGCGAAGCGGCCGAAACTGCGGAAGCCGCGCTAACTGCCGCCGACGAAGCCCGCAATGAGGCCCAAGCGCGAGAAGCCGATGCCCGCGCTGCCCGCAGCGAGGCCGAAGGTGAGGTGAACGCCTTGACCGCCGAGGTGAACGCTCTGGCCCGCCTGCTGGAGCGCGACACAACCGAGGGCGGGCAGGTGATCGACATGCTGCGGGTCACGCCGGGCTATGAAAAAGCGCTTGGCGCCGCATTGGCGGACGATTTACGCGCGCCTTTGGTCACCGATGACATGGCGTCGGGTTGGGTTGCCCTTCCCGGCTATTGCGACGCGCATAGCCTGCCGGCCGGGGTACAGGCGCTTACCAATTTCGTGACCATCCCCGAGGTTCTGGCCCGGCGGATGGGGCAGGTCGGGCTAGTCGACGCAACGGACGGGCCGCATCTGCAAGGCGCTCTGCAACCGGGGCAACGGCTGGTTTCGGTCGCGGGTGATCTGTGGCGCTGGGACGGTTTTCGCGCCGCCGCCGAGGATGCCCCCAGCGCTGCGGCCCTCAGGCTGGAGCAGCTCAACCGGCTGGAAGGGCTGAAACAGGAGCTGGTAGGCGCCACTGCCCGGGCCGAAGGAGCCACCCAGGCGCATGACCATCTGCGCACCTTGCTGCAAAAGCTGACCGAGGAAGACCGGCGCGCGCGCGAGGGGCGCAAGGCGGCCGACCGGGCTGTTTCCGATGCCAACCGCGCCCTGAGCCGGGCCGAAGCCGACCAGAATATCGCGGCTGGCAAACTGGAGAATCTGGGCCTTGCGGTGGCGCGTCACGAAGAAGAAGCATTGGCCGCCCGCCAGAGGTTGGTCGAGGCGGAACAAGCGTTGGACGGGTTGGCCGATTTGGGAAATGCCCGGGCCGAAGTCGAGGACGTCAAACTGACCGTCGAGGCCGCCCGCCTGACCATGCTGTCGCGTCGCTCGGCGCATGATGAGCTGAAACGCGAGGGCGAAGTCCGTCTGAAACGCACCCAGGAAGTGACCAAGGAATTGTCCGGCTGGCGGCTGCGGCTGGAAAGCGCTGGCAAGCGGATGGGCGAACTGGGAACGCGTAAAACTACCTCGGAAGCGGAATTGAAAGAGGCAAGCAGCACCCCTGGAGAGCTTGCCGCCAAACGCGATGAGCTATCGGGCGCGATCCGCAGCGCCGAGGCTCGCCGGACCGACGCCGCCGACGCATTGTCAGTTGCCGAAGGCCATTTACGCGATGCGATTGCCAGGGAACGCGAGAGCGAGCGCCTTGCCGGAGAAGCCCGCGAGGCCCGTGCCCGGGCCGATGCGCGCAGCGAAGCCGCCCGCGAAACGGCCAATCTTGCGGTTTCCAGGATCGCCGATGAGACCGAGTTCAGCCCCGGTGAGCTGTTGGAAAGCCTTGGCGTTGATCCGGAAACCATGCCGTCTTCGGAAAAGATAGAACATGAGGTCAACCGCCTTAAACGCCAACGCGACGCAATGGGCGCGGTCAACTTGCGGGCCGAAGAAGATGCGCGCGAAGTGCAGGAAGAACACGACACGCTGGTGCATGAAAAAGGCGATCTGGATGAAGCGATTCGCAAATTGCGCCACGGTATTGCCAGCCTGAACCGCGAGGGGCGCGAGCGCTTGCTGACCGCGTTCGAGCAGGTCAACAGCAATTTCACCATGCTGTTTCGCCATCTTTTCGGCGGTGGCGAGGCAAAGCTGGTTCTGGTCGAAAGCGATGACCCGCTGGAGGCCGGGCTGGAAATCATGTGCCAGCCGCCAGGCAAGAAGCGGTCAACGCTCAGCCTGCTGTCAGGGGGCGAACAGACACTGACCGCGCTGGCGCTGATCTTTGCAGTTTTCCTGGCCAATCCGGCGCCGATATGTGTGCTGGACGAGGTGGACGCACCTCTGGACGACGCCAATGTCACGCGTTTCTGTGATCTGCTCGACGAAATGACCCGGCGCACTGAGACACGCTTTCTGCTGATCACCCACCACGCGGTATCCATGAGCC
>CAYSBG010000263.1:0-3766 GCA_964429125.1 uncultured Aliiroseovarius sp. | reverse complement strand
CAGAGTGAGAGCTGGCAAACGAGCTATGCCCATGCGGGTGCCAATCCTGGGTGAAAACACACACCGGAAACTGGCCAAGCATATCATTAATTACCGGCACTACCGCATTGCCATTGGTAACGGCCAACGCGCCACCCGGGCAAAAGTCATTCTGCACGTCAATGACGAGAAGAGCTGTGTTTTCCATAATTTGCCTCAGTGGTTGGTGCCAAAAGTGATGGTCCTGTTACCACGGATCAGATCAATGCGCCACCATGTGCCATGCTCTTGCGCCATTTCGGCAATCTGTTCGGGACTGGTAATCGGCACACCGTCCACCGCGATGATGATATCTCCCGGCACCACCCCTGGCATCATTGACGGCCCGGGGCCCTTGATCACGACCACCCCTTTCGCCGATTGACGCAGCCCTAAACGCCGGGCAATTTCCGGGGTCAACATGACCAGTGTGCGGTTTTGAAATGGTCCAGGGACGGTAATGGTGACCGGGACCGAGTCGGCAGTGGCGGCATTCGCCGGTCTGACGATCAGGTCCACCAGCGCAGTATGTTTGATAGAATTGCGAAGCCATGTAATGGCAACCTGCTTGCCCAGTGGCTCGGAGCTCATACGAAATTCCAGCCCGGCACGGCTGTTCACAGCTTGTCCGCCAAGTGTCAGCAGAACATCGCCCGCGACCAGCCCGGCCTTGGCAAATGGGCTCTCTGACATCAGACTGCGAAGCAACAGGCCCTGCGGACGATCCATGCCAAGTGCTTCGGCGAGGTCGGCATCAATTGCCTGCACCTCAAGCCCCAGCCATGGCCGTTCAAATCTGCTTTTGCCTGCACGGGCCTGTTCCACGACCTGACGCACCAGATTGGACGGGGTGGCAAAGCCCAGGCCCATTGACCCTCCAGAGCGGGTGACAATGAGCGTATTGATACCAACTAACTGACCGCGCATATTCACCAATGCACCGCCGGAATTTCCCGGGTTGATAGGGGCATCGGTCTGCAGGAAGAAATTGCCATTTTCCTGTGTGGAACTGCTGCGCCGCGCCAGACCTGAGATGATGCCGGAAGACACGCTCAGGCCTATCCCGAACGGGTTGCCGATGGCCAAAACAAGGTCACCAACCGCAAGCGCATCGGAATCACCGATCTCCAACGCTGGCAATGTCTGAGGGTCTGCGCCCTGCAAGTGCAGAACGACAAGGTCCGATTGCATGTCGCTCAAAACCTCACGGGCCGAAAATTCACGCCGATCGGCCAAAACCACGCGGATTTTCTGTGCGTCGCGTACCACATGGTAGTTGGTGATCAGGAGCCCATCCCCCACCAGCACTCCAGAGCCTAGCGCATTTTGGTTCTTTGGCGCGGTGCCAAAACCACGGAAAAACTCGAAAAACAGCGGGTCATTAGCGTAAGGTCCGCCTTGGGGCGAAGCAAATGTCGCAAACACCGAGACAACCGCGGGAGCGCTCCGGGCAACGACCGGCGCAAAAGACAGCTGCATTTCGACACCGTTTGCAGGTACTCTCTCCTGCGCCCAGACAAGACCGGGCAAGACAAACAGGCTCATGGCAAACATGCGGGCAATGATGGACATGGCAATCCTCCTGCCTTTCGATGCGGCAAGTAGCCTGTTTTTGTCAAGATAAACGGGTTGAATCCAAGCGCGGCTGCGACTAAGCCCGGGGCATGTTTACCGTCGCCGCACTCTATCATTTCACGCGCTTTTCTGATCCCTCTGTCTTGCGTGAACCGCTTTTGACACTCGCCGAAAACAACGGAGTCACCGGCTCGATCTTGCTGGCTGGCGAAGGGATAAATGGCACCATTGCCGGGCCACGTGCCGGGATTAACGCGGTATTGGCGCATATCCGCACCCTGCCCGGCTGTGGGGATTTGGAGTGGAAAGAAGCCACGGCCAAGGACCAGCCCTTTGGTAAATTGAAAGTTCGCCTGAAACGCGAGATCGTCACTATGGGCGTCGCCGGCGTGGACCCGCGGGCCGCCGTTGGCCATTATGTGGCACCAGAGGACTGGAACGAACTGATTGCTCAGGACGATGTTGTTCTGATTGATACACGCAACGACTACGAAGTCGCCATCGGCACCTTTGAGGGGGCGATAGACCCGCAAACGGAGAGCTTTCGTGAATTCCCGCAATGGTGGGAAAAAAACGCCCACCGTTTTCACAACAAGCGCGTAGCAATGTTTTGTACCGGCGGTATCCGGTGCGAAAAATCGACCAATTACCTTCTTTCTCAAGGCATCGAAGAAGTGTTCCACCTAAAGGGTGGCATCCTTCAGTACCTGGAAGATGTGCCTGCCGAAGAAAGCCGTTGGAACGGCGCGTGTTTTGTTTTTGATGGCCGCGTAAGTGTTGAACACGGGTTGCAGGAAGGGCCGCACGAGCTGTGCCATGCCTGCCGCAGGCCAATCTTACCCCAAGACCGCAAACGCCCGGAATTTGAAGAAGGCGTTTCCTGTCACCAATGCATCGACCAGTACGATGACGCACGGCGCGCCCGTTTTCGCGAACGCCAGCACCAGATTTCGCTGGCCCGCGCGCGTGGTGAAAAGCATTTGGGCAGCTAAAGCCTTCCGCGTTTTCCCCTGCCAAAAGATAACGAAAAGGCGCGAGGCCCTCAGAATGCCATAAGTGTATTCTATCCGATCCGCGTTTCCATGAAACAAGCTCAAGGGTGCAAATCAGGTGCTTTTGATGCCTGTTGAATTTCGCCCCTGGTGCACGGAAAATGGCAGACTGTTTACCTCATCCAAGAACCGGACCTGCGGGTGCGCGGTTTCGACCCATTTGGCAATTAGACTTCGAAGGGCCTGGTCATCCCCCATGGCAATGGCTTGCTGCAATCCGCCGAGCATTTCACTCACCTCAGGTGTCGAGGGGCATTTTTCCTGAACCCGCAGGATCTTTGGGTGTGGTGTGGTTAGCATATCCGAACCGATCAGCAATTCCTCATGCAGTTTCTCGCCTGGGCGCAGGCCGATTTCTACAATTTCGATGTCGCCATCAGGATTTTCCGCATCCCGCACAGAATATCCCGCATTGGAGATCATTTGATATGCCAGTTTTTTGATCTGTACCGGTTTGCCCATATCAAGGACAAACACCTCACCTCCACGGGCAAATGTCCCGGCCATAAGCACCAGAGAAACGGCCTCTGAAACGGTCATGAAAAACCGGGTAGCACGGTGGTGAGTCAAGGTGACCGGCCCGCCGGCATCAATTTGGTTTTGAAACCGGGGCAGCACCGACCCGGAAGAACCCAGGACATTTCCAAACCGGACCATGGAGAACTTGGTGCTCTTGGCCCGGGAAGCCATGTCCTGCACAACCATTTCAGCCATGCGCTTCGAGGCCCCCATCACCGAGGTCGGACGGACAGCCTTGTCGCTTGAGACCAGGATGAATCGCTCAACTCTGGCTTCGCACGCTGCATTGGCGACGATGCTGGTACCCAGCACATTGTTATGAACGCCCACCGTTGGATTGATCTCAACCATCGGCAGGTGCTTGTAAGCAGCGGTATGCAAAACAACATCAATCCGATGCTCCCGCATGACCCGACCAACCAGCGCCGGATTGCACACCGATCCCAGAACCGGCACAATTTCACAAGCACGATCAAGTGCCTGCAGTTCTCGATCTATTTCATAAAGCGCCAATTCCGAGTGATCAAACAATACCAGGCAATCTGGCGAGGCCGCGAGCAGTTGGCGACACAATTCGGTGCCGATGGAGCCCCCGGCGCCGG
>CAYSBG010000262.1:0-3767 GCA_964429125.1 uncultured Aliiroseovarius sp. | reverse complement strand
TTAGACCAGAACAGCGTAGACAGGGAAACCGGATCAGACATGAAGCGACGCACCTTCATAACAACATTGGCCTCCGCTTTGCTGGTAGGTACGCCGGTTTTTGCGCAATCGGTACGTGAAAGCGTTATCAGCCAGCTGACCAATCAAGGGTTCGCAAAGGTAACGGTGTCGCGCACCCTGTTGGGCCGAATGCGGTTCGTGGCCGTAAACCAAACCTATCAACGCGAGATTGTCATTAACCCGACTACTGGGGAAGTGCTGCGTGATTATCTGATCGAGCTTGCCACCGGAAAACCGCCGAGCGGGATTACCATTAATCCGCCCCCATCTTCAGAAGATAATGCCGATGATGGAAGCGAAGGTGGAAACGAAGGCGAAGGCGAAAGCGAAGGAGAGGGCGAGGGCGATGGAGAGGGCGAGGGCGAGGGCGGGGATGATTGAACCAATCACCGCGTATCTTCCAAGCGCCTTCAGGAACAACTGTGTTGACGTGGATCGCCACGTTGCCATGCATTGCGGCGAAAACAACTGACCAACGGGGATAGAATAAAATCGTGAAGGGAAGATGGATCGTACTGGCCGTATTGGCCCTGCAGGTGCTTTGCGCCTTTTTCTTCATCTCCGATATTGCCATTTCCGTGCTTGGTTTGCGCTCGGTGCCCATAGCTTGGCGCACGCGCGAACTCTTGGAAATTGGCGCTGCTTTGGGGCTGTTACTTGGTATCTTTCTGGGCGCCTTTGCGCTGATTCAGGCAAACCGCAGCCAACGACGTGCCGAGGAACAACTGCGCATCGCCCAGGGGGCATTTATGGAATTGTTGGAAGAACGTTTCGATCAATGGGGGCTTACCCCTGCCGAACGGGACGTGGCGCTGTTTGCTATCAAAGGCATGAACACCCAGGAAATCGCCACCCTGCGCGACACCTCCGAAGGCACGGTCAAGGCGCAGACCAATGCGATTTATCGCAAGGCCGGCGTCAGCGGGCGGCCGCAATTGCTTAGTCATTTCATCGACGATCTGATTGCCGATCCGCTGAGCGCCTGAATTTGATCAGGCGCAACACGCCCTAACCTGGCGCCTGCGCATAATTGCGCAGCATTTCCAGGGTCAGAACTTGCAAGGCACGGGCATGGGTGGCTTCCAGCACCACATGTGGCGCGACGCCCTCGTCATGGGCCTGCAGGAACCGGCTGGCACACAGGCACCATTGGTCGCCGTCCTTCAACCCCGGAAAACCCCATTCGGGCACCGGTGTGGTCAGGTCATTGCCGAGGTATTTGGACCAGGCAAGAAACTCATCCGTAACCCGCACACAGACGGTGTGGCTGCCGAAATCTTCGGCACAGGTGTTGCAATGTCCGTCGCGGAAATAGCCCGTCATCGGGTCTTGCGAACAGGGCTGCAAGGGGCCACCCAGCACGTTGAGCGCGGCATCCATTTTCGGCGCGCCGCTCATTGCAGCGCGTCCGTGATGGTGCGAAAGGCATCGATGTTTTGCTGATAGGCCCCGACCGTTCGGAACGCGCGGTCAGCGGCGTTTACCGCGATAACCACGCCGGCCGGTTGGTTGATATAAATGTACTGCCCATAAACCCCGCGGGCGAAATATTCGCCGGGCCGCGCGTCCCAGTCCATCCACCATTGCAGGCCGTATTGCTCAACCTCTGGCGCGGTCGGCGCGCTGGGAATGGTCGAGGCTGCGACCCAGTCTGCCGGCACGATCTGACGGCCATTGAAGGCGCCGTTGTTCAGGTACATCTGGCCAAATCGGGCGTAATCGCGGCTGCGCAGGTTCAGCCCGCCCAGAACAAAGGCAACCCCATATCCGTCAGTGACATAGTTGGAATCCGCCTCAACCCCCAGTGGGCCAAGGATCTTTTCCTCCAGCAGGTCCGGAACGCTGCGCCCGGTCGCGCCGCGCACCACCATGCCGATCACATGGGTGTCAATCGACACATAATGCCATTCCTTTCCCGGCTCGCCAACGCGTTGATCAAGACCGGCAGCAAAGCTGTCCATCGAGCCGCCAAGCGCCAGGATGCGTCCCATCTTGTTGATGTCACTCCAGAAATCCAGGTAGTCCTCGTCAAACTCCACGCCAGAGGCCATTTGCATGACATTCCTGAGCGTGGCCCCGTCATAGGCCGAGCCGACCAGTTCGGGGGCGTATTTCGTCACCGGGTCATCGAGCGATTCAATTGCGCCTTCCTCCAGCAGGATGCCGACCAGAGCCGAAAGGAAGCTCTTGGCCACCGACCAGGATATACGCCGATCTTCTGCGCCGGTGCCTTGAAAATACCGCTCGGAAACGATCTGCCCGTCTTTCAGCACCACCAGCGAGGTGACAGAGCGATCGGCGATCCAGTCGGTGATGGAGGCAGGAAGCTCCAGCGGCGGTCCATCGGCCAGATCGGCGACCGGCCCCGGCCCGCGCGACATCGCGCGAGTCGGGAACAATTGGTCCATGTGAGAGAAATTCCAGACGATCCTTTCGGCGGAAAACAATGAATTGACCGCCATCAACCGGGTGATCTGTTCACGCTTCCACAGCGCCAGGGCGGCGATGACAAGCACGAGCAGGATCAGGGTGTTACGAATTTTTCTCCACATGGCGGGGGTCACAACGCCTTGTGAGAACCGTCGCAAAGCGGCGCGTTCTTGGTATGTTTACAGCCGCAGAAGAAGACTTTTTTACTGGCGTCGGCCGTGTATTTCACCGGCGTAAAGTCAGAGCCTTTGTGGCTGCCGTCGCAGAAAGGTTGGTTTTTCGAGCGCCCGCAGGCACACCAGAAATAGTTTTTGCCTTCTTCGACTTCAACGCCATAAGGGGCTTTTTGCGGGATTTCAGGGGTGTCGGTCATGATTTTTCCTTTTTGTTCGCGAATATCTCGCGTTAGCCTGCCTGCCATTCGAGCCAACGTCCATGAAAATCGACACGGCCCAGGGCAATTTCGCGTCCCTCGGGCCATATGCGCAAGGTAAGCGCGGCACCACGACCGCCATCGGCTTCCATGGAAAGGTGCGCAAGGGGCGCGTTGACGGAGGCGTGGGCGCCTGCTTCGGCCAGGCTGGCGGCGCAGGCGCGTTGGGTTTCTTCGGGGAAATACTGCCAGGCGATGGTGTGGTACACCAGATGCAGCGCGCCGGGATGTGGGGTGGCCAGGCGGTCGGCCAACCAACGGGCCGCGTCGCCCTGGTCCACCGGCGCGCGGGTCAGGGCCATGGCGGCGCGGGTGCGGGTCAAGCGCGCGGGCTGGTCGGGCCAGAGATAGGCAAGCAGGCGCAGCGCGTCGTCGGGATTGGCCGGGTCGAGCGGGTTGAGGTCAACACCGCGCCGGCCTGCCACCTGCGGGGCGGCCTTGGGCGGCAGGGCGCCGGTCCAATCGGGCGTCAGGGTCAGGGCAGGCTGTGCCGGGCCATAGGTCTTGCCCTGAACACTCAGGGCAAACGCATCCCAGTTAAGGTTCAGCCCGCCCGAAGCACCGAGTTCGGACAGGATGATCGGCAGGCCGAAATGGTCGGCAAGCCAATGCCCGGCGGCAATCAGCCCGGCGGCACGGCGCACCTCGTTGGTTTGCGGGGCGTTGTTCAGCCAGCCGTCAAGGAACCGCGCATGATTGGTCAAGGCCGCGTCAATTGCACCCCACAGAGTTGTGTCGTCGGGCGCCGGGTTGGGCGGATATGCGGCTTTGAGGTCGCGGGACACACCGCTGAGCACCAGCGCGTGCAAGCCGCCCAACAGGCGCAGCGGAACCGAGGCTTTAT
>CAYSBG010000261.1:0-3768 GCA_964429125.1 uncultured Aliiroseovarius sp. | reverse complement strand
AGGTCGAGGATGGCGAGTTTTTCATGCTGCTTGGCCCGTCGGGTTGTGGCAAGACGACGACGCTGCGGATGATTGCGGGGCTGGAACTACCCACCTCGGGCGAGATATTTATCGACGGCGAAGAGGTGAGCCAAAAGCGGGCATCGCAACGCGATATTGCCTTTGTTTTCCAAATGTTCGCGCTCTATCCTCACATGAATGTGCGCAAGAATATCAGCTATCCACTGATCAGTCAGGGTATGGCCAAGGCACAGGTCAAACAGAAAGTCGCCGAAGTGGCGCATATTCTGGGGATCGAGGATATTCTGGGCAAGCCGGTGGGTGGCCTGTCCGGTGGCGACCGTCAGCGCGTGGCGCTAGGACGGGCGATTGTGCGCGATCCCAAGTGTTTCCTGATGGACGAGCCGCTGGGGGCGCTGGACGCCGAATTCCGCGAGCATATGGCAATTGAACTGCGGGAATTGCATGACCGCATGGGGGCCACAACCATTTATGTGACCCATGACCAGCTGGAGGCGATGCAAATGGGCGACAAAATCGTGGTGATGAACCACGGGGTGGTCGAACAATTCGGCACACCACAGGATATTTACGACAAGCCGGCAACCATGTTCGTGGCCGATTTCATCGGCTCGCCTTCGATGAATTTCCTTAAATTCCACGGCAGTATCACACCGGGGGCGACAAGCGTGCAGATGCATCACCACAGCCTTGAAATTCCGGCGATGCGCGAGGCATTCGAAGGCGACATCAGTTTCGGGGTGCGCCCCGAACACATCCGGCTAAGGGATGCTGCGGAGTATAGGGGCGAGGTGCTGGCGGTGGAGTATCTTGGAACCACCCAGATTGTCACCCTGGACACCAGCAACGGCGAGGTCAAAGCGCGCATTCCTGCGGATCAAAAGGCGCAGGTTGGCGAAACCGTCGGACTGGAGTTTAACGGAAAAACCGTCACGCTGTTTAATGAACAGTCAGGGGCGGCCATCCGCTCGGAACTGAACGAGGGGGTATTGGCGCATGGCTGAGGTATCGCTGGTAAACGTGACAAAATCCTTTGGCGCAACAACCGCGCTGAACGATGTCACCATGACCATTCCCGATGGCGCATTCATGGTTTTGCTTGGACCCACCGGGGCCGGTAAAACCACCACTTTACGCCTGATCTCAGGGCTGGAGCGGCCCGATAGCGGCGACATCCTGATTGACGGACGGTCCGTGGTTCAGGATACGCCGGCACAACGCAATGTGGCGATGGTATTCCAGCAATATTCGCTATACCCGCATATGAGCGTGCGGGAAAATCTGGCATTTCCGCTGCGCTCGCCCATTCTGAAAACGTCTGATTCCGAGATCGCGCGCAAGATTGGCGAGGTCAGCGAAGTTCTGCATATTTCGCACAAGCTGGACAACAAGGCGACGGAACTGTCGGGCGGAGAAATGCAGCGGGTCGCGATTGGCCGGGCATTGGTCCGCAATCCGGCGATTTTCCTGATGGACGAGCCGCTCAGCTCGCTGGACGCCAAGCTGCGCACCACATTGAGGGTCGAACTGAAACGGATTCATGCCAGTCTGGGGGCCACGTTGCTGTATGTGACCCATGACCAGATCGAAGCGATGACGATGGCCACTCATGTAGGTGTGCTGCACGAAGGCGCGCTGGTGCAACTGGGCACGCCACGCGAAATCTACGAGGATCCTGTCAGCCTCTATGTGGCCAGCCGCCTTGGGCTGCCGCGGATCAATGCCCTGCCAGCCGATCTGTTTTCAGGCGCGCCGTCGGGGGCCGCAACAATCGGCCTGCGCCCCGAACATATCCAGCTTGGCCAAGGCAAACCAGCACAAGTGGTGCGGGTTGAGCATCTGGGCGACCAGACCCGTCTGCACCTGACGCTGGAAGGTCAGGATATCGTTACTTTGACCGAGGCCCATTCAGAATTTGAAGCCGGAGAATCTATGCCGATCCAGCCGCGAAACGCACTCTATTTTGACGCCAATGGCGACCGGATTGTATGAGGAGAATGACCATGAAGCATTTCATAAATACCAAAGAAACACTGGTGCAAGAGGCAATAGACGGATTGCTGCGCACGGCTGGTGGGCGTCTGGCCCGGCTTGATGGCTATCCGCATATAAAGGTTGTGGTGCGGACCGATTGGGACAAATCCAGGGTGGCGCTGGTTTCTGGCGGCGGATCGGGTCACGAGCCAAGCCACGCGGGATTTGTCGGGCAGGGGATGCTGACGGCGGCCGTTTGTGGCGAAATCTTTGCCTCGCCTTCGGTGGATGCGGTCCTTGCGGGCATTCTGGCGGTGACGGGGCAGGCGGGCTGTTTGCTGATTGTTAAAAATTATACGGGCGACCGGCTGAATTTCGGCCTTGCCGCCGAACGCGCCCGGGCACAGGGGGTCAAGGTCAATATGGTGATCGTCGATGATGATATCGCACTGCCGGATCTGCCACAGGCGCGCGGGTTGGCAGGAACACTTTTTGTGCATAAAATTGCAGGGGCATTGGCGGATCAGGGGGCCGATCTGGACAGTGTGACCAAGGCGGCTGAGCGCGTCATCAAAGGGGCCGCATCAATCGGTATGTCGCTGGAAACCTGCACCATTCCGGGGTCACCGCGCGAAGATAGGGTCGGGCTTGGCAAGGCTGAACTGGGCCTTGGGATCCACGGCGAGGCGGGGATTGAACAGGTGGATTATTCCGGTGCGCGTGAGGCCATGCAGATGGTGGTGGACCGGCTTGCCCCGAATATCGGCACCGGCCCGCATGTGGCGCTGCTGAACAATCTTGGCGGGGCGACACCGTTGGAAATGGCGGTTCTGGCCGAAGAATTGGTGCGTTCGCGGATAGGCGAAAACATCAAGTGGATGGTCGGCCCCGCGCCATTGATGACCTCGCTGGATATGCATGGGTTTTCGGTTTCGCTATTGCCCGTGACCAAGGCAGACGAGGCCCCGCTTATGGCCGGGGTTGGCCCGTGGGCATGGCCCGGTTGTCTGCCGGTCAGCGACGGGGCGGTTGCGCCATTGCCCGACGGATTGACACCGATCCAGCCCATACCCTCCAAGGATGCGACGATGCGCGCGTTCCTTGAAAATTGTTGCACCATTCTGATCGAGGCCGAGGCCAAATTGAACGCATTGGACGCCAAATCCGGCGACGGGGATACCGGCAGCACGCTTGCCACCGCGTCACGCGCCCTGATCAAGGCGCTGGACCGGCTGCCGCTGGCAGACCAGACCCAGCTTTATCGGGCCATCGGGCAAGAGTTGAGCCAGACGATGGGCGGCTCGTCCGGTGTTTTACTGGCGATCTTCTTTGCGGCGGCGGGGGATGCGTCGGCCAGCGGCAAAGACGCTATTGGCGCGCTTATGTCCGGTCTGGACCGGATCCAGCAGGTTGGTGGTGCCCGTCCGGGGGATCGGACGATGATTGACGCGCTACTGCCAGCGCTTGAGGCGATGCATCTTGGTGTGGATGCCGCAGCCCGTGCCGCACGCGAAGGGGCGGATGCCACGGCGAATATCACCCACGCCCGCGCGGGGCGTGCCAGTTATTTGTCAGCCGAAAGCCTGGCCGGTCACAATGATCCCGGGGCCGAAGCGGTCGCGCTGCTGTTCGAGCATCTGGCCAAGGCTTGAATGACGGGTTCGGATCATAAAAAGGGGCAGCCAATGGCCGCCCCTTTATTGGTCTGTCCGGAAAGTTATAGCGTTTCGACTTAAGTTTGGAACATGCCCTGCCAACGAACGCCATTGCTGC
>CAYSBG010000260.1:0-3782 GCA_964429125.1 uncultured Aliiroseovarius sp. | reverse complement strand
AACAGGTATCGGGGGCGCAGGGCGTCAAGAGCACGTCGCCAACAGTTCGCCTCAGAGGCCATCGTCCAAATCGGCCCCGGCCTTTCATCTTGGCCAAAATACCTCCGCCGGAGGCAGCGTGCGTTCTCCACCCGCGGATGCTCATCGTTTACGCGCCTCCAGTTCCGAGTTGAACAGACGCAGTCGGTGGCCCAGATTGTCGGCATCGGTCACGCTGTCGAAATTCTCGAACAGAAAGGAAAGCGCTTCGCCTTCGTCCAGCCCTGCCTCGCCGGCAAAGCGCTTTAGGCGCCGGTAGCCATCTTCGGTCATGGCCACCGGAAATCGGCGGGTAAGGCGGAAGCGTTTGGGCATTAGAACTCCTCGGGGTCGAGCGCCATGACGGTTTCAGAACCGGACAGGATACGCGCAAGGTGCATTTTGGTGGCAGGTAGCTGTCGTTCGGCATAATAGCGGCCTGTGGTCAGTTTTGTCTTGTAAAACGCCGCGTCACCCGTGCCGGATTCCAATGCGGTCCGCGCGGCCACGCCCATGCGCGCCCACATGTATCCCAGGACCACATGGCCAAACATGTGCAGAAAATCAGTTGAACCAGCCAATGCGGCGTCGGGGTTTTTCATACCGTTTTCCATGAAGTAAACCGCTGCGGCCTGCAAATCGCGCGAGGCGGCCATGAGCGGGTCGAGCAGGCTTTCCTTCAACTCGGCGTCGGCTTCGTGTTGCTTGATGTACGCTTTGACCATCTCAAAGAAGCCCATTAGCGGCTTGCCGCCGTCAGCGGCCAGTTTGCGCCCGACAAGGTCCAGCGCCTGGACGCCGTTGGCGCCCTCATAGATCATGGTGATACGCGCATCGCGGACGAACTGGCTCATGCCGTGTTCTTCGATATAGCCGTGCCCGCCAAACACTTGCTGCGCCTGGACACAGGCCTCAAAGCCCTTGTCGGTCTGGAAACCCTTGATAACCGGGGTAAGCAATGAAATCAGCCCAAGCGCTTCTTTGTCGTCGTTGCGATGGGCCCGGTCGATCAATTGTGCGCCCCAGAATGTGAGCGCGCGCGCGCCCTCGGTGAAGCTTTTCTGGTCCATCAACGTGCGGCGGATATCCGGGTGCACAATCAGCGGGTCGGCGGGGCCATCGGGGTTGACCACGCCGCTCGCTGCGCGGCCCTGCAAGCGTTCTCGGGCGTATTCCACAGCGGCTTGATAGGCGGCCTCGGCCTGGGCATAACCCTGCAGGCCAACACCGATGCGGGCCTCGTTCATCATCGTGAACATCGCCCTGAGGCCCTTGTTTTCTTCGCCCAACAAGGTGCCGACGGCGCCGTCAAAATTCATCACGCAGGTGGCATTTCCGTGGATGCCCATTTTTTCCTCAAGCGCGCCGACGGACACGCCATTGGCGGCGCCGACGGAACCATCCTTGCCGACAAGGTATTTCGGAACGATGAACAGCGAGATGCCTTTGACCCCTTCCGGGGCGCCGGAAATGCGCGCCAGAACCAGGTGGATCACGTTGTCTGCCAAATCGTTATCGCCCGCCGAGATGAAAATCTTGGTGCCGGTGATTTTGTAGGTCCCATCCCCTTGCGGTTCCGCCTTGCTGCGCAGCAGGCCCAGATCGGTGCCACAATGCGGTTCGGTCAAGTTCATGGTGCCGGTCCAGTCACAGGTGACCATTTTCGGCAGATAGGTGGCTTTCTGTTCGTCGCTGCCATGGGCGTGGATTGCCGAATAGGCGCCGTGGGTCAGGCCCTGGTACATGTTGAAGGCCATGTTGGAACTGACAAACATCTCGCCGACTGCGGTGCCCAGAAGATAGGGCATGCCCTGGCCGCCAAATTCCGGGTCGCAATCCAGTCCGGTCCAGCCGCCTTCGCGCATCTGATCGAACGCCGCTTTGAAGCCGGTCGGGGTGCGGACTACGCCGTTTTCCAGGCTACAGCCTTCTTCGTCACCCACACGGTTGAGCGGGGCCAGAACATCGCGCGCAATCTTGTTGGCTTCGTCAAGCACCGCCCCGGTGAAGTCCGGGCTCATTTCATCATAGCCGGGGATGTCGGCGGTTTCGGCGTTCAGCACTTCGTGCAGCAAAAAGGCCATGTCTTTGGTCGGGGCAGTGTAGGTGCTCATGGGGATCTCCAAAATTCCGTGTGGTTAAACGGTTGGTTATTCGGCGGCGTCCTGGGCTTCGAAAGAGGCCAGCATGCCGGTGGCCCAATCCAGTTGTTCGCTCAGGTCGCTTATGGCTTCGTCCAACTCGGCACGTTTGGCCTTGAGGTCGGCCAGATGGCGCTGGGCGATCTTGTGGGTGGCGCGCAATTGCGTTTGTTGCTGGTCGCCCATGTCATAAAGGTCGAGCAACTGGCGGATTTCTTCGAGCGCAAAGCCAAAGCGCTTGCCCCGCAGGATGAGCTTTAGCCGGGCCTGATCGCGTTTGGTGAACAATCGCTTCTGGCCCTCGCGAATTGGGGAAAGCAGCTCTTTTGCCTCGTAAAAACGCAAGGTACGAGCGGTGACTTCAAAAGTGTCGACCATTTCGCGAATGGTCATCAGGGGCTCGGTCATGGATGTTTCCCGATCGTTTGCATGGCTGTTTGCGCCGTTGATGGCGGGGTGTTTCCAACAATGTGACATTACTTTACGTTTACGTCAAGGTAAAGTTACGTCACGTTTTCCGGCGCCAGCGTGAGCCGGACCGACGCGGGGCAACCCCTGGTTCAATCAGCCAAGCGAGGCAATGGTTTGGGCGCGCAGCTGGCGCAGATCGGCCAGCGCTTCTTCCAGTTCGGCCTTGCGCTCCTCAAGTTCCTTGAGTTGCCGGTCGGACATTTCCATCCAGACGCGCATCTGCTCCTCGGTGCCCTGCTCGTCATAGATCAACAGCCATTGGCGCAATTCTTCCAGTGAAAAACCAAAGCGTCGGCCGCGCCGAATCAGGGTCATACGCGCCACTTCACGCGGTGTATAAAACCGGGTGCGCCCTTCACGCTCTGGCGACAGCAGCTCGATATATTCATAATAGCGCAGGGTGCGAGGGGTTACCTCGAACTTCTCGCACATCTGTTTGAAGGTAAGGCGCTCGTCTGTCATTTGCCCCGGGTCCGCGTTTCCTCTGACGGGGCCACGGTAGTCGGTTCTGGGCCACATGCAAACCCCTTGCAACGAAGTTTGCGTGGCCAAAAGCCTTGCCAACGGCGCGGCTTCGGCGAATAAGTCAGGCGTAACCACAGGAGCGGATTTATGAGCGCGCTGACCCAGGAACAGAAAACCGCTATTGCCCGGGCCTTTACCGAGGCACTGCCCCATTGCAAAGCCCTGGGAATGGAGATGCTGTCAATTGGCGATGGTGAGGCGGTGATTGCCATGGAGTATGATACGCGTTTCATCGGTGATCCACAAAGTGGGGTGATCCATGGCGGGGCGGTTTCGGCGCTGATGGATACGTGTTGTGGGGCGTCGGTGATGAGCCATGAACGTGCGCCGACGGTGACCGCCACCATTGACCTGCGGATTGACTACATGCGCCCGGCCACACCGGGGCAACGCATTACCGCGCGTGCCACTTGCTATAACGTGACCCGCTCGGTTGCCTTTGTCCGCGCGGTTGCCACGGATGAGGACGAAAGCCGCCCGGTCGCCACGGCCACCGGCACCTTCACCGCTGATCACGCCATGGCGGCCAACCAGGGGGAGTTCTCAAAATGAGCAAGCGTCCCGAACCTGTGCAGGTGGTCAAGGAACGTCGCGATGCGGCACTGGCTGCGCTCGCCAACTCGATCC
>CAYSBG010000259.1:0-3786 GCA_964429125.1 uncultured Aliiroseovarius sp. | reverse complement strand
GGTTGATCCGTATGTGGATTCCTCGACGGTGGATCAACTCGCAGGCAATGGCGCGGAAGGTGCCGCGCGCGATGCCGGAGGCGGGGAGCAAACAGCGAAAGGCCCGCAGGGTGCCCGTGTCGAGTCTCCGTTTGGCGTGTTATCGGCGCGGCGTGAGGCCCGGTTTGTCAAAGCCGACACCAATGGCGATGGCGGTGTGGACATGGAGGAGTTGATGCAATTGCGCCGCGATTTCATGGCCGCGCACGGCAAGGAAGCAAATGACAACCGGGTGCGCAAGCAAGCGCAGCGGATCATGGGCCGCATCGACACGGATGGCAACGGCAGGATTTCACGCGAGGAACTGGCCCAGGCGCGAGGCAATCGGGTGATGCAAGCCCTGGACGCGGACGCAGATGGGCAGATCAGTGCGGCGGAGTGGCAAGTGACCTTGCAATGAATACGGGGCAATAAAGCGGGAGAAAAGCCGCGTCTCACAACGGGGCGCCATCCGCTCCTGCGCCTTTCAGACCCCGTGTGCGAGCCGGTCTTTCAGCATGAAGAGGCGCGTTTGAGCAATTCCACCGCGTCCAGGCGCCCAAGCTCTGTTGCGGATAATTCCTGGCCAATCTCGATCGGGCCGGCGTCCCCGGTCAGGCGGGCCTGCACATCGGCAGGAACGACCGGACGCGTGGTCCTGTCGACAAACAGGCTTTCCGAGGCGATGCCTTCGGCGTAAATGATTTCGTGCTTGTCAAACAGCAGTTGGAAGTAGTCGACAAACCCACCGGCGCTTTGCACAACCGAGCTGCCATTGACCAGATTGCGGACCCGGACCATGACTTCGCGGGTTCCGGCGCCCATGTGATCAACCCGTTGGTAAATGAACAGCCGATGATTCGGGCTGAGGGTAAGCGGGTTGGTATTGTTCAACGCGCCCGCAGCGATGGTGATCGGGGCAAAAGCGCCAGATGCGCGCAGGGTTTGCTCGCCGATCCAGCGCAACACTTGCGGCCCGCTATCCTTGGTCAGCACCCGGTCGCCCGGGCGCAGATCTTCGACCGGGACCTGGCGGCCATCGGCCATGGTGATGCGAGTGCCCCGGGTGAAGGAAACCGAGGCCGATTGCGCCAGTTTCGCCTGCGCCTTGTCGCGATCGGCAGTGACAAGGGCATAGTCGGTTTTGTCGACGATTGGCGCCAGCGGTAGAAAATAAGTCCCGGCAATCATCCCGGTTGCATCGGTTTCCACCAGCAGCAAAGCTTCGAGTGTTTCGCCATGCGGTGCCATGAAGGTCAGCAGCGCGTCCAGAAACAGGGCCCCGCCGCACTGGCCAAGCTCGGAGCCTTCGCCAACGGAAAACGCAGCTTCGGTGGCAAAATCACCGGTGCCTTCCGGGTGGCTGAGGGCCAGGCGATGCAGGCGTGCCCGGGGCACTAATTGATAGATGTCTTCCATTATCAGCGCGTCGGCAATGTCGACGGCCTCTCCCAGGTTCACCCCTTGGCTGACCCGAAAATCGGTCGCTTTGTAGACTTGGAGATGCTGAATTGGCATATGTGGATTCGGGCTCTGAAATGTCATTTGGCGTGCTCCTCAAGTGGCCTTGCGACCACCGACCGCATTAAAAGAATACGGCTGCACGCCAACAGAATAGCATTGCCATCCTTTGCAAACAATCCCGGCGCGCACCCCACCGCCATGGGTTCAATATAGCGAGGCTTGCTGTTCCGGTCAAAGAAAATGACATGAGAAACACCGTATAAGTCATTAAAATAACACGATTTGTTTCCTAAAATATGCCTTTCCGGTCCTTCGGTGCGCATTGTTTCCAAATCCTTTAGAGTGGTTTTTATCCCCCTCTGCGAATCCCGGGCGCGCAGCCAAAGCAGAATCACTATTACCATTGGGCACTGGCCTTTGTTTCGGCTAGACAAACAAGAAACCGGGCAAACAAAGGATAAACGACATGGATTTGGGCATCAGTGGTAAAAAGGCGTTGGTTTGTGCGGCTTCCAAAGGGCTGGGCTTTGGCTGTGCCCAAGCGCTTGCGGCGGAGGGCGTGGATTTGCTGCTCAATGCGCGCACGCCCGGGCCGCTGCGCCAGGCGGCCAAGGGCTTGCGCGACCGGTTCGGGGTCACGGTGCAGGAAGTGGCTGCGGATATTACCAGCGAGTCCGGGCGGGCCGAAGTTCTGGCGGCGCTGGGTGGCAAGGCCGATATACTGGTCAACAATGCGGGTGGCCCGCCGCCGGGCATGTGGACCGACTGGGCGCGCGAGGATTTTATTGGCGCGGTAGATGGCAACATGCTGACGCCAATCGCCCTGATTCAGGCATTGGTCCCCGGGATGATGGAGCGCGGCTGGGGGCGGGTGGTCAATATCACCTCGATGGCGGTGAAGGCGCCAATTCCGGTACTTGGCCTGTCCAATGCCGCGCGCGCCGGGTTGACCGGATTTGTCGCCGGAACCTCGCGACAGGTGGCGGCCAAAGGGGTGAGTATCAACAACCTGTTGCCGGGGCTGCACGCCACGGACCGGGCCGCCGCATTGGATGCGGGGGCGGCGCAGGCGGCGGGCATTACCCCACAAAAAGCGCGGAGCCAACGTGAAACCACGATCCCCGCCGGGCGGTACGGAACTGCCGAGGAATTCGGCGCCATGTGTGCATTCCTGTGCTCGGACAAGGCCGGGTTCATTATCGGCCAGAATATCCTTCTGGATGGCGGGCAGGTGAATGCAACGCTGTAAGGCACGCTTGGCGCTGTGCCTCAAGCGGAGGGCAATGGGGGCGCGCGACGTGGGTTCGCAGCCCACGGATGGGCGCGTGCCCGCGTTGTTTCCAGAGGTCAACGCCCGCACCTGGTCCGGCGCAATGCGCGTTAATTGAGGATCATCAGCGCGTCGCAGAATTTTTCAATGCCCGAGGAATCAACGACGTAGACACTGGCGTCGCTCTCCTCAAGGATGAATTGTGTACTGGAATAATTGCCAGGGATGGATGCGTTCCAGGTGTCCTGGTCGGCCCGGATCATGTCCAGTTGGGAAACCGATTTGTCCCCCATGAACAGAATACCGCCATTGGGTCCGTCCGCGTAGATGTTGAAACTGACGCCATTGCAGACAAAGACTGTCGGCGCCGCGCTGGCGGTCAGGGGCAGGGCGGCAAGGGCGATGGTGGAAAAAAGAATTCGAAACATGGGAGACTCCTAAATGGATTAGCGTGTCCACACTATAGCGCACATTTCAATAGTCGCGAAGAGGCCAGGCATCGAGCCCTGGCGATCAATCGCCATCTGCCTCGCCACAGCAGGTACGCACCTTGGGATGCGCCGCGCAGCAATCGTTCAGCAGATAGCCAATGACCGAGCCCAGCCGGGCGTGGGCGGCCCGGTAAATCACGCTGCGGCTGACCTTTTCGGAGGTCAGCAGCCCGGCGGCTTCAAGCGTGGATAAATGAAACGACAGGCCCGAGGCGGAAATACTCAGACACCGGGCGATTTCACCCGCAGGCAACCCGTCCTGGCCTTTTGGGACCAGCAAACGGACGATTTCAAGTCGCGTGGCATTTGCCAGAGCGGAAAGCGCTTGCAAAACCTGTTTCTGTTCCATATTTCAACATCTCATGAATTGTTGAACTTTTCAGTGGATAGCGCGAACCGAAGGTGCGGGCAAGCCCGCAGGCGGATAAAGGGGCAGGAATGCGACATACAACGATTACCACGACCGAAATTCCGGCCGGTGCGATGAATACTATCCGCCGGGTGTTGCCCTATTTGTGGCCGGCTGAATATCCTTGGGTGAAA
>CAYSBG010000258.1:0-3791 GCA_964429125.1 uncultured Aliiroseovarius sp. | reverse complement strand
CGCCGCCTTCTGCGGCCTTCAGCTGGACAGCTTCATCACGGCTACGCTCGATCGAGCCCAGCGGGGGGGCGGCGATTTCTGCTTCAGGTACGGGATCGGGGCGCGGAACCGGCGGCACGATTACCGGTGTTTCCCCGTCACCAGAGGCCAGAAACCCAGGCATCTGAAGATCGGGCTTGGTGACAAAAATCACGATGCCGACCGCAACGATTGCGGTGGTGGTGGCCATGGCTGCGCGGGAAGTCAGGGAATGAAACATTTTTGCTACTCCTCTAAGGAACGCCCCGTTGGAGGACGTTTCGAGAGTAGGACGCGCGGCAATCAGACTTTCTTGGGCGGAATTGAAATTTTTTTGCGCCAGCGCGATATTTTCCGCTTTTCGCGCCGCATTCGGCGCCGGCGGGGCTGCTTTCAGGGCGTCGGCCAACTGGTCGAGATCAAAATCGTCGCTCATGCCTCTGCCTCCTTTTCCTTGAGCGCGCGCAGGCGCTTTTTCACTTCGGACATGCGCCAGGCAACCGTGCCCTCGCTGATCGACAATACCCGGGCGACCTCGGCCTGTTTCAACCCCTCGCCCAGAACCAGCGCCACGGTATCGCGCAGCTCGTCGGGCAGCGCGGTCATTGCCGCCTCAAGCCAGCTTTGGCCCGCGCGGGCTTCGTCGATGGCCGCGCGGCGGTTGATCTCCCAATCGCCCCAGCCCTCGGCGGCGCGCGCCCTTGTGGCGGCGCGCCTGCGTCGGTCATGGGCGGCATTCACTGCGACCCGATACAGCCAGGTGGTAAACCGCGCCTCGCCGCGAAAGCTGGCCAGCTTGGCGGGCAATGCGGCGCAAATGTCCTGGGTCAGGTCTTCGGCCTGATCGCGCGCGCCCATCAGGCGAAAGGTGAACGCGAACAGGCGGTCATAGTGACGAGTCAGGAGCGCCGAGAAGGCCTCCCGGTCGCCATTGGCCGCAGCCCGGGCCAGGTTTTCGTCACTTGCTTCCATGTCTTTCACCTAGCTATGACGCGCGCCGAAGGTCAATCCTTGGAATTTCTTGCGAAGTGGTGCGAATACGCGGTATTCTTGGCGAAAATCCTTTGAATTGTTCGAGAATGTACCGACACAAACCCCTTTGGCGCCGCACGCCACCAGCAATTTTTCCGATCTGCCTGGGCGTCCTTGGCCTTGGTCTGGGTTGGCGCAATGCTTCAGAGGTGCTGCCGGTGGCCGAGGAAATCGGGGATTTGTTCCTGGGCGCGGGCATGGCCTATTACCTGTATTTCCTGCTGTTTTACCTGCGCAAGCTGGCGGCGCGCCCGGCGACATTGCTTGAGGACATGACCACGGCGCGCGCGCGCGCGGGTATTGCCGCAGCGGGGATGGCGATGATGTTGCTGGCCGCAGCCCTGTTGCCGTTCGACATATCGGCGCCCGAAGTATGGTGGGCGGGGGTATTGATGCAAGTGGCCGCCAGCATTATCGTGCTGCATGCCCTGTGGCGGGAAGGCCCCGAAGAGCGGCATTTTTCCACATTTCAATACCTGACCTTTGTCGGCCCGCTGGTCGGGCCGGTGGCGGGCATTCCGCTGGGCTATGTTTGGGAAAGTTGGGCCATGACTTTTGCCGCCTTGATCCCCTACACGCTCATCACCGGGGGGTTGGCGTTGAAACTGCTGCGCGGCCAGCGTCCGCCCGACAAGCTGCGCCCCTCGGTGGCGATATTTCTGGCGCCCAATTGCCTGTTTGCCTCGGCCTTTGGCATGCTGGGGTTTCAGCCAGGCTATCACCTGTTTTACTGGATCGCCAATAGTACGGCGTTTGGCCTGATCTGGTTGATCCCGTACATGACACGGGGTGGATGGACCCCGGTTTGGGCCTCGTTCACCTTTCCCATCGCCGCGTTTCTCAACATGCAGGTGCTGGCGTTGCACAAGGGCGCGGGGCTTTCAGCAGAGGTCGGCGTCTGGGCGGCGTTGCTGATTGGGACTCCGGTGATCACCGCAATTGCCTGGCGGAGCAATATGGCCTGGGTGACCGGGGAGCTGGCCGAGAAAAGCGGAGCGGCCAAGGCCTAGGGCCTGTCGCACCAAATCGAATTCGTCCGGCAGGGCGAACGCATTTGCTTGGGCAAACGCTGCCTCGCCCCGCCAGCCGAATACCGGATTCTGATCAGGCGCGACACGCTCTAGACGTGCCAGGTCGGGGATGGCGCAAACGCCGATAGCGCCGCACCGTGTCAGGTGCTGCGTTACCGGGGCGGTTCGGGGGGAACCTTGAGAAGGTGAACGGCGCCGCTCATAGGCAACGGGTTCGATAGACGGGGCTGTTACCCCCCGGGTCTTTCCCCGGCCTTACCGGGGCGAAGTGCCAGCGTTTCCGACCGTCGCGCGGGGGCGCAACCTGGAAAACCTGTTGTCATTCAGGCAGCTTGTGGCCACCTGCGGTACCGGGGGAAAGATGTAGGCCAACCCGGTTAACCGGGCGCAAATGCAGCGAACGCTGCCGCCAGAAAAAACGCGCGGGGAGCGGTCCCCGCGCGCAGGTGCCTTTGAGATCAGCGAAGGGTTATTTCTTCTTCGCAGCCTTCGTCGATTTGGCTGCTTTGGCCTCGATCATCTCGCCCTGCGGCGTAGCAGAGCGGGTGATTTCGATGGTGCGCGGCTTGAGCGCTTCGGGCACTTCGCGGGCCAGGTCGATATGCAGCATACCGTTTTCATGCAGCGCCCCGGTGACGCGGACATGCTCGGCCAAATGGAAGCGGCGTTCAAAGGCGCGCGTGGCGATGCCCTGGTGCAGGTAGGTCGGCTTGACCTCCTCCGGCTGCTTGCGCGCAGTGATGATCAGCGCGTTTTCCCGCACTTCGACATTCAACTCGTCTTCGGTGAACCCGGCCACGGCAATGGAGATGCGCCAGGCATCTTCGCCGGTTTTTTCAATATTGTAGGGCGGGTAGGTTTCGCGGCTGGCATCGGTATTGGTAACGCGGTCCATCAGATCGGCGATCTGGTCAAAACCGACACTGGCACGGTAAAGTGGGGTAAGGTCAAAATTACGCATGGTTCGTCCTCCTTTGAGCGACATATTCGGCCCTCCCATCCGGGCAGGGCATTTCAGGTTTCCGGGCCCGCCTGGCGGCACCCGTGCCATAAAGATATGTCGGATTTTTCGCCCGTCAAGAGGCTGGCCCCGCGCATCCAATCAAAATGAATTCAGCCGCCCCCCGAAGGCAAAAGCCCTCGGGGGGCGGCTGAATATAGGATGCAGATTGGATTGAACGCGCTTTGACAATCCAGGCGTTATTGGCCCAATTCCACCCGAAACAGGTCTTCGCCCCAGCCATCGACCAGGCAATGGGCGCGCAGGTATACGACTTCGACCCCCTCGGGAACCGATACCCCGGCAAGCGACCGGGTAAAAGGCTGGTTGAACCCGTGCGGATGCGCCAGGGTGCGGTGGCCCAGCACGTTACCGGACCCATCCACCACCTCCCAGCCATCGGCGTAATGCTCCCACCCGACATCCGGGTGGGTCAGGGTCACATCAAAACGCCAGTCGGTGCCCTGTTGGTTGGCGGTTACGGCGTTGATCGTCGGCGTTTCGCCGAGCGCCGGGGTGGCCGCAAGCAGCAAGGCGAAAAGGACAAGAGATTTGTGTTTCATGGCGCCTTTCTGCGCCTTTTGCCCGCATCTGTCACGCCACATTGACGTGAAGCCATTGGTTGCTTGCCTTTCCGCGCAATTGGTAATATTTCCTTACCAAAGCCGTATTTAAGGATTCCCGCCATGTTCATGCCCCCCGCCGACACG
>CAYSBG010000257.1:0-3813 GCA_964429125.1 uncultured Aliiroseovarius sp. | reverse complement strand
TCGGGGTGGTGCCGGTGATCAACCTGGAGTGGATCCAGAAGATCCACCGCGACAAGGCGCATCGCGGCTATACCACCGAGGCCGTGACCGACGTGATCCTGCGCCGGATGGACGCTTATGTTCACTGTATCACCCCGCAATTTTCCAAGACAGATATCAACTTTCAGCGGGTACCGGTTGTCGATACGTCAAATCCGTTCATCGCGCGCTCGATCCCAACACCGGATGAAAGCCTTGTCGTCATTCGCTTCGCCAATCCTCGGGGCATCGACTTCCCCTATCTGACCAGCATGATAGAAGGCTCGTGGATGAGCCGGGCCAATTCGATCGTCATTCCGGGCAGCAAAATGGACCTTGCCATGCAACTTGTATTCACACCGCTGATCCATCGTCTGGTCAGCGAAAGCAAACGTGCCTGAGGAGAGAGCCGATGAGCAATGAAACCATGATGGCAAACGCGATCCGCGCCTTGGCGATGGACGCAGTTCAAGCCGCCAAAAGCGGCCATCCCGGGGCGCCGATGGGGCTGGCGGATGTGGCGACGGTTCTGTTCAACCGCTTTATCAACATCGACCCGTCTGCTGATAAATGGGCCGACCGCGACCGCTTTGTGATGAGCGCTGGTCATGGCTCGATGCTGGTCTATGCGATCAATCATCTGCTGGGCTATGACGATATGGACATGGACCAGATCCGCAATTTCCGTCAGTTCGGCTATCGTACCGCCGGCCACCCGGAATATGGCCACGCCAAGGGCATCGAAGTCACCACCGGCCCGCTGGGGCAGGGGATTTCCACCTCGGTCGGCATGGCCCTGGCCGAGCGCATGGCCAATGCGCGCTTTGGCGATGATCTGGTTGGGCATTACACTTATACCATCGCTGGTGACGGTTGCCTGATGGAAGGTATCAGCCACGAAGCTATCGACTTTGCCGGGCATCTCGGGCTTGGCCGTCTCATAGTCTTGTGGGACGACAACCAGATCACCATCGACGGGGCGACCTCGGTTTCGACCTCGATGGATCAGCAGGCGCGCTTTGAGGCCGCTGGCTGGCATGTGCAGAGCGTAGATGGGCACGACAAAGAGGCAATTGCCGCCGCGATTGAGGCTGCACAGAAGGTCACGGACAAGCCGTCGATGATTGCTTGCCGGACAATTATCGGTTTTGGCGCACCGAACAAGCAGGGCACATCGGCGACCCACGGTGCGCCACTGGGCGACGATGAAATCGCCGCCGCGCGCAAAGAGCTGGGCTGGGATGCGGCGCCGTTTGAAGTGCCCGCCGAGGTGTATGCCGATTGGCACGCTGTTGCAGCACGCGGCAAGGCTGCGCGCGAGGCATGGGAAAGCCGTCTGGCGGCATCCCCCAAGCGTGCCGCGTTTGAGGCCGCACAGGCCGGGCCGGATCAGGCTGCGCTTGCCAAGGCCTTTGACGATTACAAACAGCGCTTGTCCACTGACGCGCCCAAAGTTGCGACCCGCAAGGCCAGTCAGATGGCGCTGGAAGTGGTCAATGCGACGCTGGCCAACACAATTGGTGGTTCGGCAGACCTTACCGGTTCAAATCTGACCAAGACGACCGGCATGGAATCCGTCACCCGTGACGATTACTCCGGCGCTTATGTGAATTACGGCGTGCGTGAGCACGGTATGGGCGCGATCATGAACGGGATCTGGCTGCATGGCGGCTTTGTCCCATATGGCGGCACATTCCTGGCCTTTGCCGATTACATGCGCGGGGCGATCCGCCTTGGCGCGTTGATGGGCGTTCCGGTGATCCATGTGCTGACCCACGACTCAATTGGCCTTGGCGAAGACGGCCCGACTCACCAACCTGTAGAGACCGTCGCCAGCCTGCGCGCCATTCCCAACCTGCGCGTTTACCGCCCGGCGGATGTGGTGGAAACCGCCGAGGCTTGGCAGGACGCGCTGGCCCAGGGCGCTACGCCTTCTGCATTGGCGCTGAGTCGTCAGGGCCTGCCGTGCCTGCGCACCAGCCACACGGATACCAATATGGTTGCCAAAGGCGCCTATGTTTTGCGTGATACCAATGGCGCGCGCGACGTGACGCTGATCGCAACCGGATCAGAAGTCGAGATTGCCATGAATGCTGCCGACAAGCTGGCCGCTGACGGGATCAAGGCCGCCGTGGTATCGGCACCATGTTTTGAAGCCTTTGCCGAGCAATCCGCTGACTACCGCGCCGTCGTGCTGGGCGACGCCCCGCGCGTTGGCGTCGAGGCCGCGATCCGGCAAAGCTGGGGACCGTTGCTGGGCTGTAACTCGGCCTTTGTCGGCATGACCGGCTTTGGCGCCTCGGCCCCGGCTGGCGAGCTGTACGAACATTTCGGCATCACGGCAGACGCCGTTGCCGATGCTGCGAAATCACTTTTGTAAGGAGGCCCGGACATGGCACTTATCACCCTTAGGCAACTTCTGGATCACGCTGCCGAAAACGACTACGGCGTGCCGGCCTTCAACATCAACAACATGGAGCAGGGTCTGGCGATCCTGAAAGCCGCCGACGAGGTTGACGCGCCGGTAATCCTGCAAGCCTCGCGTGGCGCGCGGTCCTATGCCGGCGACATCATGCTGCGCCACATGGTGCAGGCGCTGGCGGAAATGTACCCGGACATTCCGATCTGTATGCACCAGGACCACGGCAATAACGAACAGACCTGCCTGTCCGCAATCCGCCATGGCTTTACCAGCGTGATGATGGATGGCTCGCTTAAATCCGATATGAAAACGCCGGCGGATTTTGACTATAACGTCGATATCACCGAGCGCGTAAGCCGCATGGCGCATTGGGTTGGCGCTTCGGTAGAGGGCGAGCTGGGCGTGCTTGGCTCGCTGGAAACCGGTGAAGCGGCCAAGGAAGACGGCTCGGGCGCCGAGGGCAAGCTGTCGAAGGATCAGCTTCTGACTGACCCGGACGAGGCAGCGGAATTTGTGAAAAAGACCAAGGTCGACGCGCTGGCTATCGCCTGCGGCACCTCGCATGGCGCGTATAAGTTCTCGACCAAGCCAACCGGCGAAACCTTGGCAATCAGCCAGATCGAGGCGATCCATGCCCGTATTCCTGACGTACATCTGGTGATGCATGGCTCAAGCTCGGTGCCGCAATATTTGCAGGACCTGATCAACGAATATGGTGGCGAAATGGCGCAAACCTATGGCGTGCCGGTTGAGGAGATCGAAAAAGGCATCAAGTCGGGCGTGCGCAAGGTCAATATCGACACCGACAACCGCATGGCCCTGACCGGGCAGTTCCGCAAGGTGGCCCAAGAAAAGCCGCAGGAATTTGACCCGCGCAAATTCACTATTCCCGCGATGGAAGAGATGGGCAAGCTGGTCAAAGACCGCTTTGAACGTTTCGGAACAGCGGGCAACGCGGCCAAAATCAAGGTCATCGACATTGATGAAATGGCCAAACGCTATGCAGATGGCTCGCTGGACCCGAGTGTAAGCTAAGCGGAAACGAAAATGCCGGTGGCGATCTGGACCATCGCCACCGGCTTCAAGCCCACTTGAATTCATGAGGAGAAGAGAAATGGACCAGTCAAATCGTTATGCACGACTTGATCTTAAAGAGGAAGACCTGATTGCCGGAGGCCAGCACGTTCTGGTAGCCTATATCATGAAACCCAAGGCCGGACATGGCGATTACCTGGCCTCGGCCGCGCATTTTGCCGCCGAAAGCTCGACCGGAACCAATGTCGAAGTCTCGACGACGGATGATTTCACCCGCGGCGTTGATGCGCTGGTTTACGAGATCGACGAAGAAAACGAGCTGATGAAGATCGCCTATC
>CAYSBG010000256.1:0-3828 GCA_964429125.1 uncultured Aliiroseovarius sp. | reverse complement strand
TCACTCCGAACACCGGGCGTTAATTGGGGCCTGTCGCACGCGCGATGCCGATGCCGCCTGCCGCCTGCTAGAGCGCCATATTACCGACGCCAGCCTTGCGCTATTGGCACGCCTTGGCGCCTCTAGCCCGCTGCCGGAGCTTGGCCAAACCTTCCCTCAAGATCATCCAGATGCGCTGTGAAAACTGCCTGCATCCGATCCGAGGGTTGGCGTGCGGCAATAGTCTCGGCAAGAGGGTCCGGCGCATGCGCGCACGCATCCGACATCGCCTCCAAAACCGCATGGCCACAAAACGGAACATAGACTTCGTTGTAGCCACCTTCATGCGTCATCACCAAACGCCCACCGCACAATTCCTCGGCCAGGCCTCGCACGATCATCGTCATTTCCCGGAACGTCCCGGCCGATGCCATCATGCGCCCCAGCGGATCCAACGCGCCCGCGTCATACCCACAGGCAATAACGATAACCTCTGGCTTATGCGCCCGAACCGCCGGAACCACCAGACGCTCCATCGCCTCCAGGTAAGTTGCGTGCCCGGCCCCCGGCGGGAGAGGAATATTCATATTCGCGCCAATCCCCGCACCTCGCCCCCGGTCTTCTTCTGAACCAGTGTCTGCAGGGTAATTTCTTTCCTGATGTAGCGAAATCGTCAGAACGCTCGGGTCTTCATAGAATATTGCTTCGGTCCCATTCCCATGATGCACATCCCAATCGACCACCGCGACTCGCTGCGCAAGCCCCGCTGCCTGTACCGCGCGAATGGCAATGGCAATATTGGCCAGCAAGCAAAAGCCGTTGGGAAAATCCGGTAGGCAATGGTGCCCGGGTGGGCGTGACAAGGCGTAGGCATTGTCCAACTGCCCCTCGACCACGGCAAAAAGCGCGTTGCGAGCCAACCCCGCGGACAGCGCGGCAATCTCATACCCGCCTTGCGCGAATGGTGCCCGCAAGCCAATTTCGCCACCGCCCGCGTCACTCATTTCCTTGAATCGCTGCAAATAGCGCACAGTATGGACCCGCGCCAAGTCTTCAAAGGATGCTTCCGGCGCCGAACGCACCTCTAACGCCGCGGTCAATCCGGTAACATCCATCAGATTCTTGAGCCGACGCTTGGTCTCCGGGCTCTCCGGCAATCCACCGGCCGCCATCGGCTGTACCAATCCACCCAACGGCAAGGTCGCCGCATAATTACCGCCCGCATGCCACAAGCAGCGCTCATCAAAAAAGAAACCAGTTTTCATGAGCGCAAGCTTGCCCGCTTCTTCCAGCCCTGTCCACCACCCTTCATACTTCCATAAATATCCCGGGGGAGCGCGAGGGGGCTGGCCCCCTCGCCTGAGTCGCCGGGCTTCAGTCCGGCGAAACCCGATCAGCCGTTCTTCAGGTCGTTATACAACTCGAACGCCTGCGCCGCCGGCATCATCTCGTGTACAACTTTCCCGACCGCTTGGATCATCGCCACCGGGTCGTCCGATTGAAAGATATTGCGCCCCATATCGACACCCGCAGCCCCCTGGTCAATCGCCCGGAACGCCATGTCCAGCGCATCGAGCTCCGGCAGTTTCTTTCCCCCGGCAATGACAATCGGCACCGGGCACCCGGCGGTGACTTTCTCAAAGCCTTCCTCAATGAAATAGCTCTTCACGTAATGCGCGCCCAACTCGGCGGCGATGCGTGTGGCAAGGCCGAAATAGCGTGCGTCGCGGGCCATGTCTTTGCCCACGCCGGTGACCGCCAAGGTCGGAATGCCCACCCGCATGCCTGCGTCGATCAGGTTGATCACATTGGTGATCGACTTGTGTTCAAATTCGGCGCCAATATAGACTTGCGCGGCCATCGCCGATACCCCCATGCGCACCGCATCATCCATGGCCACGGCGATGGTCTCATTCGACAGTTCGCTCAAGATCGAATTGCCGCCCGAAGCGCGCATGACGATCGGCTTGGTCACCGTCGGCGGGATCACCGCGCGCAGGATACCCCGCGTACACATCAACACATCCGCATGCTCAAACAGCGGCGCGATGTTCAGGTCAATCCGCTCCAGCCCCTTGGTCGGGCCTTGAAAATATCCGTGGTCAAAGGCCAACATCACCGTGCGGCCGGTCTTGGGGCTGAAAATCCGGCTCATCCGGTTCTTGATACCCCAATCATAATTGGCCCCGCCCTTCAGAAAAAATCCCTGCGTGTCCTGCGGCTGGTCCAGCCCAAAATCCTTGCCGTCCTTGATGTCGTCGATATCTGCCATGTTTACTTTCCGTTTTCGAGTTACGTTACCTGGTGCGCCTTTTGCCACGCGGCGCGCATTTGTTCAAAGGCACCGGCGGGGTTTTCGTGTTTCATCACCGCCGAGCCGGAAACGATCATGTCCGGGCGCGCGGCGGCGATCTGATCAATGACGTCGAGCGTCACCCCGCCATCAAAAGCCAACAACGGTTTTGTTTGATTTGTGCTTTTTCTTAGCGCTCGCAACGTGGTGCATGCCGCTGAAATGTCGGGTTTTGAGCCGATGCGCGGGTCCAAAGACAAGATCAGAACAAGGTCCGCACGGGCCAGAAGCTCCGGGTCCGGCTCGCTCCCTGGCATCAGCGCAAGGCCCGCCAGAACCGGGCGCGCGGCATTGCGAATTGCCTCCAGCGCATGTGCGGCCCCGTCAGCCTCTGCATGCACGCTCAACAGATCGGCCCCGGCCTTGACATAGGCCGCGACCTGAGAAAGCGGCGAGGCGTGCATCAAATGCACATCCAGAAATGCCGTTGGAACCGCTTTGCGGACAGCGGCAATCAAAGGCGGACCACCAAGAAATCCGGGCACAAAATGCCCATCCATTTCGTCAAAATGCAGGATGTCCGCGCCCATGGTCCGCGCGGAGCGGGCGGTAGTATCAAGCGCACCGACATCCCCGGCATAGAGCCCGAGGCTGATACCGCGCGCGCGAATTTTCAGAGCCGCAATGCTCATTGGAAAACCACCCCTTTTCGCAGAATGAAACACCCATAGGGGCGTGCCTCGGTGGTGGCAATCACGCCAAACGCCCGTGCCGCGCGCGGGTAAAAATCCGGCCGCGAAAGAGAGCCGGTCAGCCCTTCCCCCGGCATCCTGGCGTTGATGATCTCAAGCGTATCGGTATGTACTGTGTCCAGCTTTTCGGGTGCGTCGTCAATCTCCATCCTCAGCGCGCAAAGTGTGCCGAACGCGTCCAGCGGCATTAATGTGGTAATGATGTCTACCGCCGCAGGCGTGGTCAAACCCGGCAGATAGATCGGCGTGCCCAGCCGGGTGGTCGCAGCAATGCTGTCGGCGGGAAAATTGCTGTCGGCAATTACCAACTCGTCACCATGGCCCATCCGCATCAGGCAATTCATCAGCGCCGGTGTCACACGTGGGTCAATTCCGATCAGCATGGTCTTTCTCCTCAAAATGGGGCCGCGAACAGATTGCCCGCGACCCCGTTCTTGTCCTCGTGCGTGGGTTTAGCGAGGCGGAAGCGGCATCCAGTCGGGCACCGCAACATCTGCGTGGGCAAATTGCGGCAGCTTGGCCGACAGCTCCTCCATGTTGGAAATATCCAGATCGTTCAGCATCGCCTGGGTGATCAGGGTTGGCGGAATGATCACGTTGTGGCCCGGGTCCTCGCCGGCCAGGAGCATTGCCAAGGCACGCACGCTCACCTCGCCAACAACAGCGGGGTTGGTCGCAGCAGTGGCTTTCCAGGCCGAGTCAGGCTCGCGCATTGCCGAAATGTCAGCGGTAGAAACGTCGGCCGAATAGATCGACACGGCAGTGTTCATCCCGGCTTCGTCAACGGCAATTTTCCCACCCTTG
>CAYSBG010000255.1:0-3830 GCA_964429125.1 uncultured Aliiroseovarius sp. | reverse complement strand
CGGTAGTCACCGCCGCGCCACGCCCTCGTCCCGGAGCCTTCAGTCTTCCTGCTCTGCCAGGAAATGCTCGGCCTCAAGCGCGGCCATGCAACCCATGCCCGCCGATGTCACGGCCTGACGGAATTTGTGGTCGATCAGGTCGCCGGCCGCAAATACGCCGGGGATCGAGGTGGCGGTGCTGTCAGGCGCGGTGACTACATAGCCGCCCATATGGGTTTCCAAGGTGTCCTTGACCAATTCGTTTGCCGGGGCGTGACCAATAGCGATGAACACGCCCTTGGCCGGGATCTCGGTGATTTCGCCGGTTTTCACGTGCTTGGCCCGCACGCCGGTGACGCCCATCGGCTCTTCGTCGCCAACCACCTCTTCCAGCACATGATCCCAGAGCGGTACGATCTTTTCGTTCTTCATCAACCGATTGATCAGGATTTTTTCGGCGCGCAACTCGTCGCGGCGGTGGATCAGCGTGACTTTGGTGGCAAAGTTGGTCAGGAACAGGGCCTCTTCAACCGCCGTGTTGCCGCCTCCAACCACGACGATTTCCTGACCACGATAGAAAAAACCGTCACAGGTGGCACAGGCCGAGACGCCAAAGCCCTTGAATTTCTCTTCGCTTTCCAAGCCCAGCCAACGGGCACGCGCGCCGGTTGCCAGAATGACCGCGTCAGCGGTGTAGGTCGTGCCACTATCGCCTTTGGCGGTAAAGGGGCGTTTGGACAGGTCAAGGTCGGTGATGATATCGTGGATAACGTCGGTGCCCATGGCCTCGGCGTGGGCCTGCATGTTCGTCATCAACTCGGGGCCCTGAATTTCGGTGAAGCCCGGATAGTTTTCAACGTCGGTTGTGGTGGTGAGCTGCCCGCCCGGCTCCATACCCTGAACCAGAATGGGCTCAAGCATGGCGCGGCTTGCATAAACTCCTGCGGTATAGCCTGCCGGCCCGGAGCCGATGATCAGAACTTTGCTATGACGTGTGTCAGACATGGGAAATCCCCTGAAAATGTGTAAGTTACCCATGATATAAGCCTCCCGCGCGCGCGCGAAAAGCCCTGCGACATTGCATCCGGTCACTTTGCCGGGAATATTAGGCAGGGGCAGCAGGTGGAAAGATTATTACGCGGACGCGAAATATTATTGCGCATCCCTGCTTGGGGGCGTAAGTTTCACCAAATTCTCCGAGGGGCCCATATGTCTGCCAGTAAACTTGACGAAATTGACCGCGCAATTCTTGCCGAACTTCAGGCGGATGGACGAATGACCAATGTCGAGTTGGCGCGGCGGGTGGGGATTTCTGCACCACCGTGCCTGCGCCGGGTGCGTACGCTGGAAGAGGCCGGGTTGATTCGCGGCTATCACGCCGACGTAGATGCCCGCGCGCTGGGGTTTGAGGTGCAGGTTTTCGTGATGGTCGGGCTGACCAGCCAGGCGGAAAGCGATTTGGCCGCCTTCGAAGGCCTGTGCCAGGCTTGGCCATTGGTGCGCGAGTGTCACATGCTCAACGGCGAGGTTGACTTCATTTTGAAATGTGTCGCCCCGGACCTGTCTTCGTTTCAGAGCTTTTTGACCGGGCAACTGACCTCGGCGGACAATGTGGCTTCGGTCAAGACCTCCCTGGTGATCCGGGACGCCAAGGACGAACCAGGCGTGCCTTTTGAGGTGCTCGAAGCGCGCTTGGCCCAGGAACCCTAGGATCAGGACCCTAATGTGTCGGGTGGGCATTTTGCCCGCCAGCCGGTCCGGGTGCCAGGCTTAGGCCGCGCGTTTAAGGGCTGCGGGCTTGCGCTTTCCCTTGCGCTCCCACGGCAGGCGCACGTCTTTTTTGCTTTCAGCGATTGCGGACTTCATCCAGCGACGATTGCGTTTCATCTCATGCCTCATTGGTTTGTTTTCGTTACGGTTAATCTGACCTGTGATTCGGGCATGGGTTTGGCCGGATACGTTTTTTCTTTGAATAACCTGCCTCCTGTTTCAGGCAAATATGGCACCGGGAGTGTACCCTTGAAAAACAGGGGATTTGTGGTCAATCTGGTGCGCCTCGGCTGATTGTTTCCATGAAATCGGGCAAAATCCAGTTACGCAATTGCCGCAAAGGCGCCGCAATCACAAACGGATCGTCGCAATCAGCCGCCCATAATCCTTGACCCCCGCATGGACGCTGCGCCGCCAGGAAAAAAATCGTCCGGCGTCGCCGTAGGTGCACTGTCCGGTCCATTCCACATGGCCCAATTGCGCGCGTTGCAGGGCCGCCAGCGAAAATCCCGGCAAGTCAAACAGCAGCCGGTCGCCTTGGCCGGGGATGAAATGGCGTCCAAAATCGGGATCAGCGGCCAGAAAAGTTGCGCGAAATTCGGGGCCGACCTCATATGCGGCCTGGCTGATTGTCGGGCCGATTACCGCGTGGATGTTGGCGCGCGTGGCGCCAAGGTCTTCCATCGCCGCCACTGTTGCCTCCAAAACCCCGCCAAGCGCGCCTTTCCAGCCCGCGTGGGCGGCCCCGATCACGCCAGCACGTGCGTCGTGAAACAGCACCGGCTGACAATCCGCAGTCAGCACGCCCAGCGCAAGCCCCGGCGTGGCGGTGACAAAGGCGTCGGCTTTGGGCCGGGCGTCGGTGGGGTGGGTTGCGTGAATTACATCGGCCGAATGTACTTGATAGAGCGCCAGAAGAGCCTCGGGCGCCACGCCCATCTCGGCTGCAACCAGCGCCCGGTTTGTTGCCACCGCCGCCGGGTCATCGCGTGAGCCGGCGCCGCAATTCAGCCCCTCAAACAGGCCAGTGGAAACCCCGCCCTTGCGGGTGAAGAACCCGTGTTTGGCCGCAATCGCGGCAGAGGTGATACGCTCAAGTGCCATCTTCCATTCCTGCAATCAACGGGGCGCCACCCGGGGTCAGCGCGAGGACTTTGAACAAGGTGCCCATTTCCTCCGGATGGGTCAAACGGCGATGTGCGGTCAGGTGGTTTTCCAGCGCGTCACCATCCAGCCGCGCGGCCAGTGCCTTGGCGCGGGCGCTAATGCCGAGGCGTTCCAGGAACGCGCCCTGCGTAACGAGCCGTGCCTCCAGCCCCTCGGCTGCCCGCGTGAGCGCGCCGAAATCCACATGCGCGGTCAGGTCGGCCTTGCCGGGATTGATCAGCGGCGTTGTTTTCCGGTGCCCCCGCACCGCCTGAAAGGTGTCGCCAAGACTTTGGTCGGCGCCGTAGTCGATGATCAACGCCGCCCCGCCATGGGTGCGAATGCGCGTGGCGATATGGTCGGCAATGGCGCTGGCCGCGCCGCAGGTTTCGACCAGATCGCCCTCGCGCGTGTCCGTCAGGCGGGGCGCCAGTGTGGCCATGGGCACGGGCGCGCCAAGGCCAAAAGCCAGCCGGTCGCCGTCCAACCCCACCAGCCGTTCGCGCCAGCCGTCGCCCGCGCGCAGGAACTGGCGGATTGGCAGGGCGTCAAAGAACTCGTTGGCGATCAGGAACAAGGGCGCTTCGGGCAGGTCTTCGACACGGTCGACAAAGTGCGGAGAGAAGTCTGCGAGGGCTGTGCTTTGGCGTGCGCGCAACACCGGGGACACTTCGAGTAACACCAATTTCATCGCGTTGTGAAATCCGCGAACCCCACGCGTGGCGCGCAGCATATCGGCCATCAATGTTGCGTTTCCCGGTCCCAGCTCGGCGAGGGTAAAGCGCGCTGGTGCCCCCTGATCAAGCCACGCCTGGGCCAATGCCAGCCCGACCAACTCGCCAAACATCTGGCTGATTTCCGGGGCGGTGATAAAATCGCCCGCAGCGCCCAGCGGCGCGTTGGTTGTGTAATATCCATGGCGGGGATGCAGCAGG
>CAYSBG010000254.1:0-3833 GCA_964429125.1 uncultured Aliiroseovarius sp. | reverse complement strand
TACGAACACCTGGTGTTTGATGACTCTACATTTTGCACCCCGGCCGAGATCGAACCAGGCCTTTACGAGCGCACACTCACCTGTAACGGCGTGTCCAAGGCCTATGCCATGACCGGCTGGCGCATCGGCTATGCCGGCGGGCCGGTCGAGTTGATTTCCGCGATGCGCAAGATCCAGTCGCAAAGCACTTCGAACCCTTGCTCGATAAGCCAATGGGCGGCCGTTGAGGCACTGGACGGACCGCAGGACTTCATCGCAACCAACAATGAAATGTTCGTGCGGCGGCGCGACCTGGTGGTGAAAATGCTGAATGAAGCCAAAGGCATCACCTGCCCAACCCCGGATGGGGCATTTTACGTCTATCCGTCGATTGCCGAACTGATCGGCAAGACCACCAAAGCCGGAACTCTCATCGACAGCGACCAGACCTTTGCCACCGCCCTGCTTGAGGAAATGGGCGTGGCGGTGGTGTTTGGCGCCGCCTTCGGGCTTTCCCCGGCGTTTCGGGTCAGCTACGCGACTTCGGACGAAAACCTGGTCGCAGCCTGCAAACGCATCCAGGAATTCTGTGCCTGCCTAAGCTGAGGAACCCGATGACACCTGATCTGCCAGAATACTTCTTCCGCACCCGTGAAAACGGCGCTTTCGTCTATCGGGTCGACACCGAAAACCGCCAGAGACGCATCGACATGGACCAGGTCGCGGTGGTGAATATCAAGAATGGTGAGGTCAAACCCCATGGTGGCCGCGCGTTGAGCGAGGCGGATATCGAGGCGATAAAAGAGTGGATGGACGCTCGAACCGAAACCCTGGCGAGACGGCAAATCGACGATATCCTGCGCACAGTCGACCATTTGAACCTGACCGCCCATTGGGTGCAGACCAAGGCCGCCGACCAGGATCTCGAAGCCATTACCGACGCCCTGTTGCTGGCCATGCACGATTTGCGCACTGTTCTGGTACGCAAAAAAGCCGACCGTTTGATGAAACAGGACTGAAACTTGCAGGAATGAGCCACAACGGTTTTCGCCAGAAAACCGGTTCGCGCGGCGCAGCCGCGCGCCCTGTAGGCGCAAAATTTTTCAAAAATTTTGGCTATTCGGAGGCCGCGCCCTTGGCGCGGCAGGGGCACTTGGTGCTTCCGGTGCGCCCACGGATCACCGGCAAACGCGCAAACCGGTCACTTGCACCTCGGCTGGGCTGAAAATCCCGGGGCGATCTGTGCCAGGTGGCGCTCGGCCAGACCCATCGCCCCATCCGTGCCCTTGGCGGCGATGTTAAGCCAATAGGCGGTCCGGCTGAATTCCATCTGCGCGCCAATCCAGCCGAATTTTTCAACCACCAACCCACCCCCCTGAGCGCCCTGGCAAACCTCCAGCATCGCCATAGCCCCAACCTTGGAGGGCAGATCGCTTTGAACTGCAATGAAATTTCCCGTGGAATACGCCAGGGCCATACGCTTGCCCGGCCCTTGCAGCGTGGTAAAGGGCTGCACCGCGTGCGGATGGGTGCCGATCACCGCCATCGCCCCTGCCGCTGCCAGATCCCGCGCCAAGGCGCGTTGATTGGCGTCCGGGCTGGACGTATATTCCTGCCCCCAATGCGGCAGCACAACGACCCCGGCCACGTCTGCGCGCGCAGCCTCAGCGCGCACCATCGCCAACAGCTCGGAACGGTCGCTGTAGCACAATAACACCTGTCGCGCCGGGTCCGGATTGCCGTTGGTGGAAAAGGAACAGGCGATAAAGCTGATATTCCCCAACGCGGTCGCCCGGCGGCGGACAAAGTCCCGCGGCGCCCCGGCGCGGATCGTTCCCACCGCGATCAGCCCCCCGCGCGCCAGTTCCCGCAGGGTCAGATCGGCCCCCCGCGCCCCCCGATCCATCGCGTGATTATTCGCCGTGGTCACCAAATCCACCCCGGCGGCCTTCAAGTCACGAATGATGCGCGGGTGGTAGTTGAACAGAGGAAACCCGGTGTAAACCTTGTCGTCGTAAACCGGACCGGGATCCGGCGCCTGTTCGCCGCCCCGGGTCAGGCCCGGCGCAACCGGGCCTTCCAGATTGGCAATGGCCACGTCGGCCCCGGCCAGATACGGCGCTGCCTGGGACCACACCCCTTGAAAACCGGCACTGTAGCCCAGCTGGGCCAATTGCCAATGCAACAGCACGTCGCCAACAATGGTCAGCGTGACCCGCGCGCTACCGGCGCAGGCATTCAGCGGCGCGGCCTCAAAAACCGGGGCGCATTGCCCGCCCGTGGCCGGGGGTAAAGACGTGGTTTTTTGCCCCGGCAGGCACGCCGCGAGGCTCAGCATCAAAACGGTGGTGAATACGAAACGCAAGGCTTTCTCCCGCCCCCCTTATAGGCCGCGGGCCGCCGCTGGGGAAGCCTGCCCGATGCGCGACGATTTCCGCCAGAACCGCCCTTGCATCAATAGCCCGGCCAACGCCAGACCAATGACCAGCCCAAACCACACCCCAACCCCGCCCCATCCGGCACGCAGGCCCAGATACCACGACATCGGCACGCCAACGGCCCAGTAGGAAAGCGCCGCATACCACATGGGCGCATTGGTATCCTGCACCCCGCGCAACAGGCCCAGCGCCATGACCTGCGCCGCATCGACCACCTGGAAAAGCGCCGCCACCGCCAGCAGCGTCACACCGATCAGCAATATTTCAGGCCGCAGCGGCTCGTCCGGGGCCAGAAACGCGCCGATCATCACCTCGGGCATTGCCAGCAACAGCACGACAACGAAAACGGCAAAGCCAAGCGACACCCCCAGCACCACCGCCGCGCCGCGCCTCAGCCCCGCCTCGTCCTTGCGCCCAAGCGCCCGGCCCGCCCGCACAGTTGCGGCATTGGCCAGCCCGACATGGGCCATGAAAAACAACGATATGATCTGAATGGCGATCCCGTGAGCGACCAGCTCCAACGTGCCGATCTGGCCCATGATCACGGTGGTTGCGGCAAACAGTCCGGCCTCGGCCAAAGAGGTCAGGCCGATCTGTGCGCCCATGCGCGCCACCTGGCCGAATGCCCCCCAATCCGGGCGCCAGAACCGCACGAACAGCGTGTGTTCCGGCAAGGCCCGCACCGCGTAAATGGTGAGCGCCGCGACCATCAATAGCTGCACCAGCGCCGAGGATAACGCCGCCCCGCGCACCCCCATTTCCGGCGCGCCCCAGACACCAAAGATCAGCGCGTAGTTCAAGACCGCATTGGCCATCGCCGCGATCAACGTTGCCGCCAACACCACGCGCGGACGCTCCAACGCCACCAGATACGAGCGCATAACCATGGCCAAAAGCGCCGGTATCATGCCGAACCCGGCAATGCGCAGGTAATCCTGAGCAATGATCGCCAGATTCCCCTCCTGACCCAACGCACGCAAAATCGGCGCGGAAAACCACATCAACGGCAGCACCGCAAGCGCCGTGGCAAGGCTGATCCATAGCCCCATCCGCGTCACCCGGCGCAAAGCGGTCGTATCCCCTGCCTCGCTTGCCGCCGCCACCAGCGGCATCACCGCCCACGCAGCCCCGGCGCCCATGATGAACAGGATGAAAAAGAACGTGCTGCCCAACACTTGCCCGGCCAACGCGTCAACCCCGTACCAGCCCAACATCAGCGTATCGACCAGCCCCATGGTCATCTGCGCCAACAAGCTGCCAATCAGCGGCAGACCAAGGGTCAGGATCGCTTTGAGATGTTGGGATATGGTCTGGGCCGGTTGCATCCCTTCCCTTAGACCAAGCCGCAAGGCCGGGCAACCAATGCTTGATCGGCCGGGCACGGGCCGCTAGGGTGACCTGGATGGAACACGACGC
>CAYSBG010000253.1:0-3839 GCA_964429125.1 uncultured Aliiroseovarius sp. | reverse complement strand
GGGCTGACTTGTTCTGCCAGATCGGCAAAGCTTTCCGGCGCGCTGGCGGCGCGGATTGGCATGGCGGCGACCAGCATCAGGGCCATGCCCAAAGCCAGCGCCATGAGGGCATTCATGCCCTGTCGTGTGTGAAGTATGAGGGTTTGTGCCTGTGGTTTCACACTTTTCTCCTTTGATTGGTGGCCATAGATGCGGCCAATTGGAACTGTGATCTATTTAAGTATTGTTTTACGTATTCCAAATCTGAGACCGTAAACTCACCGGATTGTGAAAGGCTTTGTGCCAAAGCACAAGCAATTGCCGCCAGATATACAAATCAGACATACAAAAGGGGCCGCCCCAGCAGGACGGCCCTTCGATTATTCCGATCTGGCGTGCTTACGGCGCGCCGCCGGCGGACTTGAGATAGGTAAAGAACTCGCTGTCCGGGCTGATGACCATGGTCGAGTTTGCCTGTGTCAACGATGCCTCATAGGCCGAAAGCGACCGGTAAAAGGCAAAGAATTCAGGGTCCCGGCCAAAGGCTTCGGCAAAGATCGCGTTCCGGCGCGCATCGGCCTGACCACGGGTGATCTCGGCCAGCTTTTCGGCTTGCGATACCTTTTCAACCACGGTCCGGTCGGCAGCGGCACGGGCGATTTGCGCGGCCTCTTTACCCCGGGCGATTTCGTCAGCGGCTTCCCGCTCGCGCTCGGCTCGCATCCGTTCAAAAGTGGCGGCCAGGTTTTGCTCTGGCAGGTCGGCGCGCTTGATACGTACGTCAATGATCTCGACCCCAAGCGTTTCGGCACGCAATCGCGCCTGATCGCGGATCTTGGTCATCAGGACGGCCCGGTCGGCTGACAGGATCGCCCCGGAATCCACGGCACCCAGCACTTCGCGCAACTCGGCGTTCAGGATCCGCATCAAACGCGGCTCGGCCCCGGCGATCGAGCTTGCGCCAACCGCTTTACGGAACTTTACCGGATCGTCGATGCGCCAACGGGCGAAGGCGTCAACGATCAGGCGTCGATCGTCCGCCGGGGTGACTTCCAGCGGGTCCGTTTCAAGCGGCAGGATACGGTCGTCATGCTTGACGATCTCGTGCAGCCCCTTCGCTTTGATATACAGCCCCGGCTTTTCGATCACCGCAGTGACCTCGCCAAACCACAGGCGCAACGCCTTTTCGCGTTCGTCGACAATATAGACCGAGCTGATCACACCGACCAAAGCCAGCACCAGCACCCCTATGAGCATTTGAGATTTACGCATCAGTTCTTCCCTCCGCTGGGCGTCGAGCGCAGCTGGTCAAGCGGTAGATAAGGAATGACCCCATTATCGCCCGCCGCACCTTCGTCGATGATGATCTTGTTGACCTGCGACATGACCCGCTCAAGTGTTTCCAGATACAGCCGCTTGCGTGTCACTTCCGGGGCCTTGGCGTATTCGTCGTAAACGGCGATGAAACGCGCCGCTTCACCCTCGGCTTCGTTGACCACCCGGGCGCGATACGCCTCGGCTTCTTCAAGCAGCTGCGCAGCCTGGCCACGCGCGCCGGCAACCACTTGGTTGGCATAGGCATCCGCCTGCTTTTGCAGCGTGTCACGGGTTTGCTCGGCCGCCTGCACTTCGCGGAAGCTGTCAATCACCTCGCGCGGCGGGTCGGCCCGGTCAAAGTTGACCCGGACGATATTGACGCCGCTTTCATAGCTGTCGAGCGTTGTCTGGATCAGTTCCTGCAACTCAACGGCAATTATCCCGCGATCCCGGTTGAGGATCGGCGCCAGATTTGAACGCGCAATGATCTCGCGCATGGCCGATTCACTGACGGCGCGAATGGTGTCGCGCGGCTCGGCGATGTTAAAGACGAATTTCTGGATGTTGCCGATATTCCAGACCACCTGGAAATCAATGTCGACAATATTCTCATCCCCGGTCAGCATCAGCCCGGCACTGGGCCCTGCGCCGATATCCTCGATATTCTCGTGGGTCACCGGATAGACTTCCTTGGTGACGATCGGCCAAGGGGCAAAGTTCAGCCCCTCTTGTCCGGTTTGAACGTATTTGCCAAACAGCAATTCAACCGATTGCTCGGACGTGTCCACCCGGTAAAAGCTGGCAAAAAGCCAAAGCGCAACGGCGGCCAGGGCCACCAGACCGACAGCCCCCTTGCCAAAGCTCGGCCCGTCGCCCGAACCGCCAGAAGCGCCGCCACGCCCCCCGCGCCCGCCCATCAGAACGCGCAGCTGTTCCTGACCTTTTTTCATGATCTCGTCAATTTCCGGGATCTGCGGGCCTTCGCCAGGCCGTTTGCCACGGCCATTATTACCACCGCCGCCGCTGCCGTTCGGGCCGCCCCTGCCCCCGTTATTGCCGCCGCTGCCGCCGCCGCCCCAGGGTCCGCCATTGTCACTGGCCATATATATCTTCCTTCCTCGTGGAAACGCTTGTCTTTAACTGGCCTCGCGGGCCGATGTTTTCAACCCGTCCGGCGCCAGAAGGTGGGCAATTGTGCCCAGCCTTGCCTAGCCACACCTTGTCGGGGACTTCATCAGCACAATTTCTTCGGCCATGGTCGGATGAACCGCCACGGTTGCGTCAAAATCGGCCTTGGTTGCGCCCATCTTGACCGCAACCGCCGCCAATTGGATCATTTCGCCGGCGCCATCGGCAACAATGTGACAGCCCAGCACCTTTTGCGTGGCCTGGCTGACGATCAGCTTGAACAACACCCGGTCGGGACGATTGATAAAGCTGCGTTGCATCGGCCGGAACGCCGCCACATAGACGTCAACCGGCTCGCGCGCGCGCGCCTCTTCCTCGGTCAGGCCGACGGCGCCATATTCCGGCTGGGTGAACACTGCCGAGGGCACGTTTTGGTAATCCGGCTTGCTCGGGTTGCCCTTGAACACGGTTTCATGAAACGCCACCGCCTCGCGAATGGCCACCGGGGTCAGGTTGATGCGGTTGGTCACATCGCCCACCGCATAGATCGACGGCACCGAAGTTTGCGAATAGGCGTCCACCTCGATCTCGCCCCAACGGCCCAGTTTGACGCCGGCCTCCTCCAGGCCCAGCCCGGCGGTATTGGCCTTGCGCCCAGTGGCAAACAGCACCTGGTCAAACACGTCTTCGCGCCCATCGCTGCCCTTGACCCAGATGCGCCCGTCGCGCCGCTCCATCCGCTCGACCTCAAGGCCAACATGCAAGTCAACCCCGCGCTCGCAAATCAGTTCGTTCAAGTGGCCGCGCACCTCGTCGTCAAAGCCGCGCAGGATCTGCGCGCCGCGATACCATTGCGCGGTATGGGCGCCAAGGCCGTTGAAAATACAGGCAAATTCGCAGGCGATATAGCCCCCACCCACGATCAGAATGCGCTCGGGAAAGGTTTCAAGGTTGAAAACCTCGTTTGAGGTTATGCCCAGCTCATGGCCCTTGGTGGTCTCGGGGATGAACGGCGCGCCGCCTGTGGCCACCAGGATGTGCTTGGCGGTGAATGCCTCGCCGGTGGAAAGCGCAACCGTATGGGCGTCTTTCAACACCGCGCGGGCATTGAAAATATCCGCCCCGGCCTTGCCCAGATTGCTGTGGTAAATCCCTTCAAGGCGCTCAAGTTCTGCGTGCAGCATTGGCCGGAACCGGTCCCAGTGAAACGTGCCGCCTTCGTAATCCCAGCCATAGTCGCGCGCCTGACGCGCCTGCGGGCCATAGGAGGAGGCAAACACCATCAGCTTTTTCGGCACGCAGCCGCGAATGACACAGGTGCCACCCATGCGGAATTCCTCGGCCAGGCCAACCCTAGCCCCACCCTCGGCCGCCAGCCGCCCGGCCCGCACCCCGCCCGAGCCGCCGCCGATGTC
>CAYSBG010000252.1:0-3855 GCA_964429125.1 uncultured Aliiroseovarius sp. | reverse complement strand
TATACGCCGATCCAGCCTCGGGAGTTGCCAAAGAACAATACCGGGCGCGTCATCGTCGGCTGCATGAAGGACGAAGCCCCCTATATCCTGGAATGGATCGCCTATCACCGGGCGATCGGCGTGGATAACTTCATCATCTACACCAATGCCTGCAGCGACGGAACAACAGAAATTCTTGATCGTTTACAGGAACTTGGCATCGTTCAGCACCGCGATAACAATGATTGGAAAGGCAATTCCCCCCAACAACACGCGCTGAACCAATCGCTAAAGGAACCGCTGATCAAAAACGCGGAATGGGTGATCCATATCGACGTTGACGAGTATATGAACATCCGGTGTGGCAACGGCACTCTGGACGATTTCCTCGCCCGCATTCCCAACGCCACCAACGTTGCCATGACCTGGCGGCTGTTTGGCTATAATGGCGTGACCAAATTGGCCGACGACCTGGTGATTGATCAATTTGACCACGCTGCCCCCAAATTCTGTCCCAAACCGCACACGGTCTGGGGCTTCAAGACCATGGTCAAGAACATCGGCGCCTATGAAAAACTGTCTTGCCACCGGCCCAACAAGCTGAAACCCGGCAAGGCGCACAAGGTCCACTGGGTTAACGGGTCCGGTCAACCAATGGGGCCGGACGTCGCCGAGAAAGGCTGGCGTTCCTCTTTGAATACAATTGGTTACAGCCTGATTCAGCTGAACCATTACGCCCTGCGCTCGGCTGAAAGCTATATGATCAAACGCCAGCGTGGCCGGGCATTGCATGTGGACCGTTCCATTGGGCTGAACTATTGGGTGCGGATGGATTGGTCCGACCACAAGGACGTGACCATCAAACGCAACATTCCGCGTCTGCGCGCCGAGCTGGACCGCCTGAAGGCGGACGCGGAACTGACCCGCCTGCACAAGAGCGGCCTTGCCTGGCACCGCGCCAAGGCGGCCGAGCTGCACCAGAACCCGGAATTTGAGGACCTGTACGAAAAGGCGCTTGAAACCACCCTGACCCCGCTGGAACGCGTCGCCTACGCGCTGGCGCTGGACGTGGAAAACTGAACCCTGTTTGTCCGGCCTGCAGGATAATGGTAACAAAGGATATGAGCATGAAAGACAACGTGAAAACTCCGCAAACCGCCCCTGCAGTTATCCGGTCGCGGGGAATGCGCATCCCATACGACCCAAAGGTGATCGACCCCAAAAAACGCCGTCTGTTGCGCAGCGGCGATTATGAACGTCGCGAGGTCGAGGCGGTCAAGGCGCTTGTCCGTCCCGAAGATGTGGTGCTGGAACTGGGCGCGGGGTTGGGATACATGTCCACCTTCATGTCCCACAACCGTAAAGTCGGCGAAATCCACGCCTACGAGGCCAACCCGGGACTGATCCCTTTCATCAAACGGGTGCATGGGGAAAATGGTGTCGACAATGTCACCCTCCACAACGCGCTTCTGGGCGCGCGCAAGGGCAAAGCCAAGTTTTACATCCGTGAAAATTTCCTTGCCTCGTCGATGGTTGCAAACCCGGCGGGCGAAAAAAGCCCGGTTTCCCGTGTCGAGGAAATTGCGGTGGAAAATGCCAAATCAGCCGTCAAGGCGATCAAGCCGACCTTTCTTGTCTGTGACATCGAAGGGGCCGAAGCAGAAATCCTGCCGCTGCCGGATTTCTCCAACCTGCGTGGCGCGGTGATCGAGCTGCACCCGCAATGGATCGGCCCAAAGGGCGTGCGGGCCGTTTTTGACGCCATGCATAACGCCGGCCTGACCTTTTTTCCCCGGGTATCCAACAAGAAGGTCGTGGCCTTCCTGCGTGACTGGTAAGCTGGCCCAATGCGCGCCACCATCGTTCTGACCATCCGCAACGAGGGCGCCTTTCTGATTGAATGGCTGGCCCATCATCGTGGGCTGGGTTTCACGGATTTCCTGGTTTTTTCCAACGATTGCCAAGATGGCACAGACGCGATGCTCGACCGGTTGCAGGCGATGGGCTGGCTACAGCATGTGCGCAATAATCCGCCATACGACAAGGGCGGGGTACAGTGGAGCGCGCTGAAAAAAGGCGACAAACATGCCTTGGTCAAGCGATCCGATTGGCTGCTGTCGCTGGATATTGACGAGTTCGTCAATATTCATGTGGGCGATCACAGCCTTGGCGCCCTGCTTGCCGCCCTGCCTGATGCCGACGCCATTACCCTGACCTGGCGATTGTTTGGCAATTGCGGGCGGGTTGAATATCGCGACCAGCCCGTGCTTGAGCAATTCAGCCGCGCCGCGCCGGAGGTCATGCCCTGGCCCTGGCGCGCCTTCATGTTCAAAACCCTCTACCGCAACAATGGTGCCTATAAAAAGCTTGGCGTGCATCGCCCACGCAGCCCCGTGGATGGCGTGGTTGACGAAACCCGCTGGTTTGACGGCGCGGGTCGCGAGTTGGAAGCGCGGTTTCGCCGCAGGCAGATATTCTCGCCATTCGGGCGGCCAAATTACCGGCTGGTGCAGCTTAACCACTATCCGCTTGGGGCCATGGAAAGCTATCTGCTCAAAGTTGACCGGGGCCGCGCCGTGCATGACGCGCATGAGTTGGGTCTGGATTATTGGGCCGAACGAAACTGGTGCCTGCAAGAAGACCAGAGCATTCGTGCCGCCGCCCCTTTGGCCGCGCCGTTTCAGAAGGAGCTGCACGCAGACAAGAGGTTGGCGGCCCTGCATGCAAGCGCCGTGAAATGGCGGCATACAAGGCTCGCCGACCTGCTCAGCCAGGAGCCTTACCGGGCGCTGATGGGGCGTCTGATCATGACCCCGCCAGCACGAGTTGTGCCAATGGAGTTGGCAAGGCGGCTTTTTCATCACGCCAGAAAGACGTAGTTTCGCCCCGGCTCGCGCCGGGACGACCGAAGCGAGGGGGCCAGCCCCCTCGCGCTCCCCCGGGATATTTCAGGAAGTATGAAAAGGTGCCTTTTCTCTGGTCCGGGGCGCCCTGTTGGGGTAGTCAACAGGCATGCGTGACTCTCTGACCATTATCCGCCCCGATGACTGGCATCTGCATCTGCGCGACGGCGCTATGTTGGCGGCAGTTTTGCCGGAAACCACGCGGGATTTCGCCCGCGCCATTATCATGCCCAATCTGGTGCCCCCGGTGGTGACCGGCGCTGAAGCCGCCGCCTACCGCCAGCGTATTCTTGCGGTTTTGCCAGCGGGGGCGGATTTCACACCGTTGATGACCCTTTACCTGACCGAGGAAAGCGACCCGGACGACATCGCCAGCGCCCATGCCAGCGGGCTGATCCATGCGGTAAAGCTGTACCCTGCCGGGGCGACCACCAATTCGGCCTCTGGCGTGCAGGATTTCGACAAAGTGCGGCCCGTGCTGGAGCGCATGGCCGAAATCGGCCTGCCGCTTTGCGTCCATGGCGAGGTAACCGCTCCGGAAGTGGACATTTTCGACCGGGAGGCGGTGTTTATCGAATCCGTGCTTGAGCCGATCCGCCGCGCCACGCCGGGTCTGCGCGTTGTGCTCGAACATATCACCACCAGCAACGGGGTTGATTATGTACGCGCCGGCGGGGAGAATATCGCCGGCACGATCACCACCCACCACCTTGTGATCAACCGCAACCACATCCTGGTTGGCGGGATCCATCCGCATTATTACTGCCTGCCCGTGGCCAAACGCGAACGCCATCGCCTGGCGCTGGTGTCGGCGGCAACATCCGGCGCGGGGCGCTTTTTCCTCGGAACCGATTCCGCCCCCCACCCGGATCACGCCAAGCAAAGCGCCTGTGGCTGTGCGGGCTGTTTCACCGCCACCAACACAATGGCGATCCTTGCGGAAGTTTTTGAAAAGGCAGGCGCTTTGGATAGG
>CAYSBG010000251.1:0-3885 GCA_964429125.1 uncultured Aliiroseovarius sp. | reverse complement strand
TCCCGACGGGGTAAATTCAATTCGGCAACTCCAGAATGCCAGAAGACTCGGATTGCTGAAAGGTGGCGCGCAGAGCGATAAACGTTGAAGCGATGCAACAACCGGGACACAATCGCGCGCGCGCCCTTGCCCCCGGTGGGCGGGCGCCCTACATCGGGCGGATGAAACGCTGGATTCCATTCATGAAATCGGCACCGCGTGTGGCGGTGGTTCGTTTGTCGGGGGTTATAGCCACTGGCTCGCGCGGGCGACTTAACGATGCTGGCCTCGCCCCGGTAATCGAAAAAGCCTTTGCCAAGGGCAAACCCCAGGCGGTCGCCCTGCTGATCAATTCTCCGGGCGGCTCGCCGGTGCAATCCAGCCTGATTGCCGCGCGCATCCGCCGATTGGCGGCGGAAAAGGACATTCCCGTGACCGCTTTTGTCGAGGATGTGGCGGCCTCCGGGGGCTATTGGCTGGCAACGGCTGCGGATGAAATCATTGTCGATGAGAGTTCGATCGTAGGCTCGATCGGCGTGATCAGCGCCTCTTTCGGCTTTAGCGAGCTGATCAAGAAACATGGGGTCGAGCGACGCGTGCATACCGCGGGAAAGTCCAAGAGCTGGCTGGACCCCTTTCAGCCCGAACGCCCGGCGGATGTGAAACGCCTGAAGGCGCTTCAAGAGCAAATCCACACCAATTTCAAAGAGCAGGTTACCAGCCGGCGGGCGGGGAAATTATCCGAGGCGCAGGACCTGTTTACCGGCGACGTATGGGTCGGGGCGCAGGCTATTGACGTTGGGCTGGCGGACAAGATCGGGCATTTGGTGCCAATCATGAAAGAGCGCTATGGCGACAAGGTGCAATTCTCTGTTTTCGGCGCCAAGCGTGGCTTGCTGGCCCGCCTTGGGGTGCAGGCGGTCGAGGACGCGCTTGGTCAGATCGAGGAACGCGCGCAATTTTCGAGGTTCGGTCTCTGATGATCATTAAGGGTGTTTTCCTCCTGCTCGCCTTCATGGGGGTATTGGCGATTTTTGGGCGGTTGCGCTATCCCGGGCAAAAGAAGCTGCAAGCGATGAAATGCCCCCGCTGCGGGCGTTACAAAATCGGCAATGGCGCCTGTGAGTGTCAAAAAAGGGGCTAGGAAGTGGACCTGCTACTGGCAATTCTGGGGTTGTTGATCCTGCTGTTTGCGGGCGACGCGCTGGTGCGTGGGGCGGTGAACGTGTCCCTGCGCCTTGGGGTTCCGGCATTGATCGTGTCGCTGACCATTGTCGCGTTTGGCACATCGGCACCGGAATTATTGATTGCAGTCAGTGCCATACATGATGGCGTCCCCGGTTTGGCCATGGGCAATGTGGTGGGTTCAAACACCGCAAACATTCTGTTGGTACTGGGCGTTCCTGCCTTGTTGGCCGGGCTTGATACGGGGTCGTGCGATACGCGACGCAACTACATATTCATGTTGGCAGCGACTCTTTTGTTCATGGGGCTGGCGTTTAACGGTGTCATCGCCTGGCCCCAGGGGTTGGTGTTGTCAGGCGGGTTGGCGCTCATGCTGTGGTCGGCGTTTCGCGACGCCCGGGCGCATCGGCGCAAAGGACGCGAAGCGGCGCCGGAAGACGAGGTGGAGGGCGCCGATCCCGACATGCCTTGGTGGAAGATATTTCTGTTCCTGGGGCTTGGACTGGTTGGCCTGCCGCTGGGCGCGGACTTGCTGGTCAACGCCTCGACGAATATCGCCCGACACTTTGGCATATCCGAGACCATTATCGGCCTGACACTGGTTGCTGTGGGCACCTCGTTGCCCGAACTGGCGACCACGGTAATGGCGGCGTACCGCAAACAGGCCGAGGTGGCGATTGGCAATGTTATCGGTTCTAATATGTTCAACCTGCTGGCAATCATTGGTATTGCCAGCTTTGTCGGGCCGATCCCGGTAGAGCCGGGCATCCTGTATTTCGACATTTGGGTGATGCTTGGGGCCTCGCTTATGCTAGCGCCGTTCGTCATGTTGAAGTGGCATATGGGGCGGGTCTGGGGCGTTACGTTGTGCCTGCTTTATGCAACCTATATTTTCACCCTGTTGGATGTGCGGTAATGCGGGCGTTGGTAAGCGGAGCCGGTGGCCGTTTGGGCCAGGCGATGGCCCTGGCCTTGGCCGCGCGCGGCTATGATGTGGCTATTCATTTCGCCAGTTCGCAAGCCGGGGCGAAAGTGACGCGCGATGGGGTCGCCGCCGCAGGGCAAAAGGCGGTCCTATTGCAGGCCGATCTGTTGGATCAAGAAGCGGTTGATACCTTGGTGCCCCGTGCGGCCGAAGCTCTGGGTGGCCCGCTTTCTGTGCTGATCAACAACGCTTCCATTTTTGAGTATGACACGCTGCAAACCGCCACGGCCGAAAGCTGGGATCGGCATATGGACTCGAACCTGCGGGCGCCGTTTTTCCTGACGCAGGCCTTTGCCGCCCAGGCGCCACGGGCAGTGGAGGACGCTCAGGGCGAGCCGATGGCCCGGGCATTGGTTGTCAACATGATTGACCAAAGGGTGCGAAAACTGACCCCGGAGTTTATGACCTATACGCTGGCAAAGATGGGGTTATGGGCGCTCACCCGTACTGCGGCACAAGCCCTGGCGCCGGATGTGCGGGTCAATGCCATCGCGCCCGGGCCAACCTTGATTGGCGCCCGGCAAAGTGCGGCGCATTTTGCCCGCCAGCGGAAAAACACGGTGCTGGAGCGTGGGGTAAACCCCAAGGACATCACCGCGGCATTAACCTACTTTATGGATGCCCCCGCTGTCACCGGACAGCTATTGGCAGTGGATGGCGGCCAGCACCTGGGCTGGCAAACGCCCGATGTCCTGGGTCCGGAATAATGCGGGGCAAGGAAAGTTGTGCACCGCAGGCAAGTTTTCGTTGTGCTTGCACATATTCGACATGAAGGAAGATTTTTTCCCGGAAAATCATTTTAAAAATGAGTGAATTCAATGAGTTGCCGTGGGGGCGGGACTTCAAGAAAGTGTGATAAGTCTGCCGGTGCAAAGGACTTTTCCCGATACGGCTAAAACTGCCCCCAGATTTATCCACAGGGATCAATGCGTGTTTTTTCTTGCGCCTGTCCGCTTTACATTGCAGGGGCGCAGAATCACTTTCAACAGGTGGAAAACCGGTGAGCGAACAGGACAAAACCAACATTTCCGGGCGGGCAGAGGGCAAAGTGCTTACCGGCTATGGCGTGGTCGCTGATTATCTGCGCCGGATTGACAATTCCCCCGGGGTGTATCGAATGCTTGATGCCAAGGGGCGGGTTTTATATGTGGGCAAGGCCAGGGCGCTGAAAAAACGGGTGTCGTCTTATGCGAAACCGACCGGGCACACGCCGCGCATAGCCCGGATGATCAGCCAGACCGCCTCGATGATGTTTCTGACTACCCGCACCGAGACCGAAGCGCTGCTGCTGGAACAGAACCTGATCAAACAGCTCAAGCCGCATTTCAACGTGTTGCTACGCGACGACAAGAGCTTTCCCAATATTTTGCTGACCGGCGATCATGCGTTTGCGCAGATCCTCAAACATCGTGGCGCCAGGAAGCGCAAGGGGGCGTACTTTGGCCCGTTTGCCAGCGCCGATGCGGTAAACAGGACGCTCAACCAATTGCAAAAAGTGTTCGGCCTGCGCAATTGCACCGATGCGACGTTCGATGCACGAACGCGCCCTTGTCTGCTCTATCAGATCAAGCGCTGCGCCGGGCCGTGTGTGGGCATGATTTCCGAGGAGGAATATGCTGGCTTGGTCGCGGATGCCGAGGCATTTCTCAAGGGGCGTTCGACCAGGGTGCAGGCAAGTCTGGCGCGCGAAATGGCGGCCGCCAGCGCGGCCTTGGAGTTTGAAAAAGCCGCCGCCT
>CAYSBG010000250.1:0-3902 GCA_964429125.1 uncultured Aliiroseovarius sp. | reverse complement strand
CCCATCATCCGCCCGTCGCGCACATCCAGATCGACCCGGCTGACAAACTTGCCGTTCGAGCCCGAGGCAATCAGCACCGTCTCGCCCACCAGCACCGGCTCGGGCAGCGCGTCATGGGTGTGGCCGGTCAGGATCACGTCAATTCCACTGACCTGCGCGGCCATTTTCTTGTCCACGTCAAAGCCGTTATGGCTCAGCAACACGACCAGCTCGGCGCCCTTGGCACGCACCTCGTCAACCATTTCCTGCATCCGACTTTCGCGAATACCAAACGAGTATTCCGGGAACATCCAGCCCGGGTTGGCGATCGGCATATAGGGGAAAGCCTGACCGATAACGGCGATTTTCACCCCGCCGCGCTCAAAAAACTTGTAGCTCTCAAACGTGTCGCTGGCCGGCTCGTCCCACTCGGCGTCAAATATGTTCTGGCCCATGGCCGCAAACGGCAGATTGTCGATGATCTCGCGCACCCGATCACTGCCCAACGTGAACTCCCAATGGAAGGTCATGGCATCGGGCTTCAGCTTGTTCATGACATTGACCATGTCCTGGCCCTGGGTTTTCAGACAAGTCATCGACCCATGCCAGGTATCGCCCCCATCCAGTAACAAAGCATCCGGGCGTGCCGCGCGAATGGCATTCACGACCGTGGCAACACGATCCAGCCCGCCGACCTTGCCATAGGCCTGACCGAGGGCAGAAAAATCATCATTGGAAAGCGCATAGGCCGAGGCCGACCCATCCTCAATGCCGTAAAGCTTGCGGAAATCGGCGCCGGTCACATGCGGCACCTGGCCCTTGTTGGCGCCAACGCCAATGTTGATTTCCGGCTCGCGAAAATAGATCGGCACCATCTGGGCGTGAATATCGGTGATGTGGATCAGCGACACATTGCCAAACGTGTCAAACTGCAAAAGCTCATCCTGGGTCAGCTTCTGTTGGGCGGCCAGTCGCGCCCAATTCCCAAAACCCGAAGCCCCATACATCGCCGAAGCAGCCATCGAAACCTGCAAAAAGTCACGCCGAGAGATCATCCATTTGCCTCATTTTCAAGAAATCAATCCCCGTGCCTCTTCATCTTGATGAAAATACCTCGGGGGGTCCGGGGGGCAGCGCCCCCCGGGCGGTCGCCCCGGCGTCAGCCGGGGCGAAACCCTTAGTTACGCACAGCCGGAGTTTCCACCGAAAGGCCATTGCCACGCGACGCCACATACAATTCCAGCGCCATGAACTCTTCGCCACCAGGCTTGTAGGGGGTGGCACGAATGTTCTTCATGCAGCCCTTGAACCGGCGATGGATAGAGCCAAGCCCGCCCCATTTCAAGCGATAGGTCGGAAAGCCGTTGATCTGGCCCTGGGACAGGTGATCGGCCCGAATACGCACGCCAAAATTATCCTCATGGCAAGAGGCACAGGCCATATCCAACTGACCAACACGGGTATAATAGAGCTGCTCGCCCTTCTCCCAGTAAGGTGCAGCCGGGCCGTCAATTGCCACATTCATCGGCATGCCACGCGACTGCAGGCCAATCGCTGCGGTCATCGCCAGCATTTCCGGCGACTTGATACGCTTCCAGGCTTCCGCGCCCATCCGCGTGGTCCGGCAATTGTTGATGTATTCTTCCATCGCCCACAATTCACCGTCTTCGTTGACCTTGGGCATGACCGTACGCACACCGGCCATTTCCGAGATGTCGCCATGGCAAGAAGCACAAGATTTGCCTTCACTGCCTTCGACCGTATTCCAGATCTCAAGCCCGGTATCGACCGCAGGCATTCCCGGGTTTTCAAAATCATCGATTTCCAGAGACTGGGTCTCTTCAGAACGAAACAGCCAGCCGGAATAGGCTGTGTCCAGCCCGCCAATATAATCCGGCGCGCTGGTGGCCGAGATCATTTCCTCGCCCTCGATCACCAGCGGAATCTCCGCCGGATCAGCCTTTAGCGCCGTTGTGACGCTCAGCGCGGCCAGTGTGGTTACTATGAGTGTTTTTTTCATTCTTGTTCCTCCCTGATCGACAGACTCAGCTGACGGTGATCGACTTGGCGGCCTCGTAGACATCCCCATCATCGTCATACCAGGTAAATTTGAATTCCCCGGATTCGTCGACTTTGGCCATGAACTCGACATACGGATTGGTCGAAATTGCCGTATACATTGTCATGTCAATCACGTTCGCGCCGTTAAAGTCGCAGGTAAAGCGGTTGATGATCGAGCGCGGAATGACGTTGCCTTCCTTGTCCTTGCGGTTGCCCGATTCCATTTTGTGGCTGATCAGCGTCTTGATCGTCACCGAATCGCCAGCAGAGGCGGTTTTCGGGACTTTGACGCGGGGTTTTACACCAGATGCCATTCTTGTTTCTCCTTCATGTTTTCAACGGGTTGCTGTACTCCGGTTGCCCGGAAACGCCCCATTAGCCGCCGCAGCCGCCGATTGTTACTTTCACGTTCTGAGAGGCCTTGATGTAGCTGCCGTCCGCCAGCTTGGCGACGGCGATGACATCCTGGGTTCCCGCAAGGCGGATCCGGGTCGACACGGCCTGCGAACCGGCGGCTGGGCCAAACTTGAAGTTCGCCACTTCCGGATTCGGGTTGCCAAGCGCCAGAACCATGATCTCAACCGCACCGGGGGCATCGACCCCAATCGGAACAGTGTTGCCGTTTTCGGCGATTTCCGGCGCGGTCAGGGTAATATCCCCCTCGCCTGCCTCGGCGCCACCGGTAAAGGCCATGATCGCTCCATGGCTTTCGGCCGATACCCGCAAGGGCAGCATCGCCACAACCGTGGCCCCCAGCCCCATTGCAATTGCATCACGTCGCGTGAGTTTCATTCTTTTCTCCCTTAGGATTTTCTTTCCCGCCCCGGCCAGACCCGCCAGGGCAGCCAATCATTTAAGCGTCAGCAAATAGGCGATCACGTCCTCGACCTGCTGGGCGGTCAGGATGGTCTTGCCATCAAATTTCGACATCACCCGGCGCAGCGTAGAATTGTCGACATAGAAGGCCGGCATGATCGTTCCCTCAAAGACCTCCTTGGAATTCACCAGAAGTGCGCGCAGGAAAGCCGCGTCATAGCGCTCGCCAACGCCATCGAGCGCCGGGCCGATTTCGCCGTGAAACAACATTTCGGACATATCCGCATTGGCGTGGCAGGCTAGGCAATTGCCCTGCTTGCGATTGGCAAAGACCTTGCGGCCATTCGCCGGATCCCCCGGCACACCGGTCAGCGACTCGGCCACCGCCGTGTCGACAATCTTTACATCTGCGGGTGCGACGGTTTGAGCATTGGCGAATGTTGCGCCAAAACAACCCACGACCGCAGCGATCAATGAACGCTTCATAGTTCCTCCCTGAGTTTATTCTTGTTCTGCTATATAGCCTAGCAGCGTCAAGGCGTCGCACGCAACAACAAATTCGTGTTTGTGAATTTTTATTTCATTTCGGCAGGTTGGCACGGAAAATTGACCCGAATCAAGTATTTCACTCGGAATTCTTTTCGGCGGCCATCAGCTCTGGCAGCATGCGCGCGTGGTATTTCTGAAAGTTCTCATCGCCCAGATACCCTTCGTCCAGGACCCAGCGAAACAGGTTGGCCGTGGTGTAATAGCCAAAGGCGCCCGGCATCGAAACCACAGCGGCCTCGGCGGCTGTGACCCCTTCATCCACCTCCGGGGCGAAAAACATGAAGGTCGGCGTGAACATCACCCCCCATTTCATTGCCATATCGCGCTCAGACAGGGTTTCACCGTCAAAGTCAGTAACCTCGACATCGCCAAAAAGATTCATTTGCACGACAAAATACTCATCGCTCAACATGGCCCGTATCCGCTCTTTGGGCGCTACTTCCTCGTGGAATTTGCGGCAATAGATGCAGCCGCGCTGCTCCCAGATCACCATCAGC
>CAYSBG010000249.1:0-3909 GCA_964429125.1 uncultured Aliiroseovarius sp. | reverse complement strand
CACCTCGACCTGGCGCCCGAGGACGTGGACCGCGAAAAGCTGTCCGATGCACATGTTTACCCGGAATGGGACCACCGCAAAGGCAGTTATATCCCCGCCCATGCGCGCGTCCTGGCCAGCCCGGCCCCAGAGGCCGAGGAACCTGCAGATTTCACGACCGACCCGTCCGCCCGCCGCCGCATCCGCGCGGTAAAGCGCCAGTTCGAAGCTCTGCGCCCACGACGGGTAATCCTGCCGCGCCAGCTTGACGGGGACGAATTGGACATCGAGGCGGTGATATCCTCTATCGTCGAACTGCGCGCCACAGGCGAAGGGCATAACCGCGTCTATCGCGCCGCGCGCACCCAGGAGCGCGACCTGTCGATCAGCGTGTTGATGGACACTTCCCGCTCAACCGAAAGCGCGATTGGCGAACGCATGGTCATCGACGTGGAGCGCGAGGCGCTGGCGGCATTGGCCTGGGGGCTGAATGCCTGCGGGGACGATTTCGCCATCCAGACCTTTTCATCCCTGAAACGCAAGCGGGTCTATGTGCTGGACGTCAAAGGATTTGACGAGAAAATGAACGCGCAAGTAGAAAGCCGCATTGCCGCTCTGACGCCCAGCTTTTACACCCGCCTTGGCGCCGCAATCCGCCACGCCAGTGCCGGGCTGAACAACCGTGCAACCCGGCGTAAACTGCTGTTGGTGATCACCGACGGCAAGCCGAACGATCTGGATCATTACGAAGGCCGCCACGGCATCGAAGACAGCCGAATGGCGGTGCGCGAGGCGCGCCGCCTGGGGCAGGCGGTGCATGGCGTTGTGGTCGACAAAAAGGGCCAGGCATGGGTCTCGCGTATCTTTGGCGAAGGGGGGTTTTCAGTCGTGTCCGAGCCGGAACGCCTGACCGCCGCGTTACCAGAGATTTACCGCCAGATCACGGGTGGGGCATGAGCGAGGTTCCTGATCAGCCAAGTGTTCTTGAGGAACTGCCTGGAGAGCTGATGATCTGGGTTCTGATCGTCAGCGAATTGTTGGTTTTCGGCGCTGGACTGCTGGCGTTCCTGGGCATGCGCGCCGCCGACCCCACAGGGTTTACAGAGGCTCAGGACCACCTCAACCGGGTTGCCGGGGCGGTGAATACGATTGTGCTGGTCACCTCGGGATATATGGCGGCGATGGCCGCACGCGTGGCCGAAACCAGCCCCACGCGGACCCGCGCATGGCTGGTTGGCGCCTTGGTTCTTGGCGCCGTTTTCATGGCGATCAAGTGGGTCGAATACAGCGCCCATGCGCGCCACGGATTAGGCATCGAAAGCGGTGACTTTTTCACGTTCTACTACCTGCTGACAGGGTTTCACGCGGCCCATGTTCTGGCCGGGCTGATCGTGTTTGCCCTGTTGCTGTGGCGCCCCCAGCGAAATCTGGTCGAGGCCGGTGCCGCATTCTGGCACATGGTTGATCTGGTCTGGATCCTCCTGTTTCCAATCATTTATCTGGTGCGCTAAAATGGACGGCCCGACAAAAACCCTGCTATGGCTCTGGGCGCTCAGCCTTACCACGACCCTGCTGGCGCGCTTTGGCCCCGGCGGCGTGCTCTGGGTCAGCCTGGCGTTTTTGGCCTTGTCAGGGTGGAAAGCACACCATGTCCTGAACGGCTATCTGGGTCTTGGGTCAAGCCGGGTCTGGCGCCGCGCTTTCAACGGGTTTGTTTTGGTGTTCCTGTCGCTTGCCGCCGGGTTTTATCTGTTACTACGCGGCCTTTGAGCCACCCCGATCAGGCGCAGGGCGTGGCCTGTTTGCGGCCGGGGCGGTCGCTGTCGATAAAATCCTTGAGCCGGTCAAGGTCGGCAACACTTACATGCCCACCCCGAACCGTAACCCCGGCGACGCGCAAGTTGGAAATCGAGCGTGAGAGGCTTTCAGGTTTCATTCCCAGGCGCGCGGCAATCAACCCTTTGTCATAAGGCAACGCAAAGGTGCTGGCCCCCTCCTCAACCGGGGCAAGTGCCACCAGAAATGTAGCCAGGCGCTGCGCACCATTGTGGCCTTTGATGGTCTCGATCTCCAGCACCAGCTCGTGATTATGGCGAAATGTGCTGGCCAACATGGCCATGGCCATCTCGGGGTGATTACGGATTTGTTCGGCAATCGCTTTTGCAGTGACCTGAAAAAGTACCGTTTCCTCGACCGCCTCGACCGTCACCGGATAGGTGCCGCCTTTCATTGCTGCGGCCTCGCCAAAGCTTTCGCCCTGAGGATAGATTGCGACGACGATATCATCGCCCGAACTGGTGATTCGGCCAAGTTTGATCAGGCCTTCAAGGACGACAAAAATCGACTCGGCTCTGTCACTCTGGACAAAAAGTGTTTCGCCACGTGACAGTCTCGTCAGGCTACCCTTGCGCAGCAAATCGTCCAGCAAAGGCGCAGAAAGGTCTCGAAACATCAACGAGTTGCGCAATATCTTGGCGTGTTTGTCGCTAAACATGGAAACCCCGCGAAGGCGTGAACAACGATCACGAGCCCGTGACCTGTTTTATCCTATTTCACACCCTTTTAACAAATATCAAGGCAGAACGACACCACGATTAATAAACAGGGGGAAATACGCGACAAAGGAAACAGACATGAGAATATTCGCAGCGCTGCCAGCGGTGGTTTGGGCCAGCACTGCTTGGGCCACCGGCGAAATGATGCCCGTGCGGCAGATGGCACAAGAGGTTCAAAGCGATGGCGTTGATACGGCAACGATTTCGCTTGCCTTTACCGCCCTTGCGTTGGTCGCCGCGCTCTGGGCGGTGCATTGGACCATCTTTCGCCGGAAATGAAACCCAGCGATGGCATCCCTGGCCCTTGGCCAATATGGAAAATCGCGGCCATTCTGTACCCGTTCGCGGCCGGGGCGGCGGCGGTTAACGTATTTTTCCTGGGCTTGCTTGGCCAGGCAGTTTCACTAACAGCTTTGTCACCGGTTCTATCGGTTCTGATCGGTTTGGTTCTTGGCCTGCCGTTGGCATGGGTGGCGGCGCAGTGGGTGCGCCGTTTGATTGCGCGCGCAGAAGGTCACGAACGGTAGCGTCGTTTATTGCCTTTGGCCGCCAGCCCCCATAGGTTGGCAGCAAAGGAGAACACATGCCCCGATTTGCCGCCAATCTGGACTTTCTGTTCAAGGAAGTGCCGTTTCTTGACCGGTTCCAGGCGGCGGCGCAGGCCGGCTTCAAGGCCGTCGAGGTGCTGTTTCCCTACGACCATGCCGCCAGTGAGATCACCGGACGTTTGCGGGTGAACGAGTTGCAAATGGTGCTGATCAATACCCCGCCGCCCAATTGGACCGGGGGCGCGCGGGGCTTTGCCGCAATGCCCGGAGGACAGGAACGGTTTCGCCATGATTTTACCCGGGCGCTCCGGTTTGCCAAGGTGCTGGGCGCACAGCATTTGCACATCATGGCCGGGCGTGCGCGTGGGCTGGTGGCACACACGACCTTTGTAGAAAACCTCAAATGGGCCACGGCCCAGGCGCCCCGCCAAAGCCTGACGATAGAGCCAATCAACAACGTTGATATGGAGGGCTATTTCCTGAACGATTTCGCCTTGGCCGCCAAGGTCATCACCGAGGTGGCCGCGCCCAATCTGGGCCTGCAATACGACGCCTATCATGCGCAGATGATTACCGGCGACGCCGAAAAAGTCTGGGCCGAGCACGGCCATCTGGTGCGTCACGTTCAGGTCGGCGGCTACCCCGGGCGCCATGAACCAGTGAGCGGCGAGATCGACTATCCCAGATTCTTCCGAGCGCTTGATATGAATGGCTATGCTGGCTGGGTCAGCGGCGAATATCATCCGGCAGGGAACACGTTTGACGGGCTGGGCTGGATCCGGGGCGACGGGTGATGCCCGATCAATCTGCGCTCTGCTGAACGCTGC
>CAYSBG010000248.1:0-3911 GCA_964429125.1 uncultured Aliiroseovarius sp. | reverse complement strand
GCGCTCGGTGTAGCGGCCCAGCAATTGGGTTGCTGCGACCGCGCCGCGGCGTGCCAGACGCTCGCCGGCCTCGACCCGCGCCTTCCAGCCGATATTGGCGCGCAGGTCGGCCTGGGCAAATGCCAGGGGCAGGCCATTGGTCGGGATCGACTGGCCAATCGCCTCGAACATGCGAAACACCAGCGGAGAAGGCGGGTTGGGCACCGGCAGGGGAGCGGCGCCTTCAAACAGGTCGGGGTCCAGAAAACGCGCCAGCAGGGCGTCGTCCTCGGCCGAAATGAAACCAAGCGCGCGCCCGGTGCCGAGCGTCAGAACCGCCGCGTTCCAATCGCCGCCGCGGGCCAGGCAAAACACCCGCGCGGTAAAGGTCGGTGACAATTCCGGCGTTGCCCGCATCACCTCGCAAAGCTGGTTTTCCGTGCCCAGCAGAAGCGCGGTGTCAAACCAGCGGCGAAAAATCTCGGTATCCTCGGGCCCGGCGCGCGCCAGCAGCGCATCCGCCTGTTCGACCGCCCCAAGTTCCAGCAATTTGTCGACCCGGGCCAGGAACACCTCGCGCCCGGTGCCGCCCGGGCCTTCGGGCGGGTTCAACTCGGCCAACAGCAACGTATAGAGCAGGTCGCGCAAGGCCGGCAGCATGTCGGGACCTTCGCGGCGAATCGCCCGGGCGACATCCAGCGGCCGGCCCGCGCCCCACAAGTTTGCCGGAAGGCCGGTCACCACCGCAGGCAGGATGCCAACCGCATCGGGCACCGGGCGGCCCAGCGGCGTGACGGAAACCTGGGCAACACTTGCGCCTTCGGTCACGCCGGGCTCGTCTGTTGGTAAAGGCCACGGCTGCACCATGGGCTGCGCCGGCGTCGTCACCGAGTTTGACAGCCAGTCAATCGCCGACAACGGGGCGTCCTGCGCCCAAACAGGCATGGCCCACAGGCCAGAGAGGCTCCCCAGCAGCAAAAAAGTCAGAAAACCCGCCCTAGTTGCCATCCAGCGTCACCGTTAACGAATTATCCTCGGAAGCCGGGGACAGGTCGCCAAACCACGCATAGCCCGCCAGCCCGGCAAAGCCGATTACTGCCAGAAAAAACACCAGTTTCAAAAGTTTTCTGATCATCCATCCCGCCTTTTCTGCCTGCAAATTCTGCATGCTGATTTTATATATGGCATTTTTGCCAATATCACGCCATTGAAGGAAGGATAAATTTTTTCGGCGGGACGGCGCCTTTTGGCTTATGTAGTGAACAAGACCATCGTGCTGGTGGGCATGATGGGGGCGGGCAAAACCGCGGTCGGGCAGGCGCTTGCGCGTATGCTGGCCGTGCCGTTTCTTGATTCCGACGAAGAAATACGCCGCGCCGCCAATATGGATATCAGCGAAATATTCGCCCGCGATGGCGAAGCCTTCTTTCGCGACCGCGAGGCCGAGGTAATCGCCCGCCTGTTGGAAGAGCAACGCTGCGTGTTGTCCACCGGGGGCGGGGCCTTTCTGGCGGAACGCAATCGGCTGGCGATTGGCGCGGCCGGGGTTTCCGTCTGGCTGAATGCCCCGCTGGAGCTGTTATGGGCGCGGGTGCGTCACAAGGATACCCGCCCGTTGCTGCGCACCGCCGATCCACGCGCCACCCTGGCCGAGATTTACGCCGCACGGGTGCCGATTTACGCGCGCGCCGACTTGTCGGTTCAGGCGCATGCGGCGTATTCCATCGCGCATATGGCCAACGCGGTGGTCGACGTGTTGAAAACCCGCCCTGACGTGTTGGAGGAAACATGAGCCAGACCATTCGCGTGCCCCTGGAGGGGCGCGAATATGACATTCGCATCGGCCCGGGCCTGTTGGCTGCGGCGGGCGAAAACATCGCCCCGCTGCTGGCGCGCCCGCGACTGGTAGTCGTCACCGAAAGCCGTGTCGCCGGGCTGCATTTGCCGGCGTTGCAAGACGGGCTTGGGCAGGCCGGGATCACCTGTGAAGTGCTGATTCTGGAGCCTGGGGAGGGCAGCAAAAGCTGGCCTGTGCTGGGCCAGGTGGTCGAATGGCTCATCGCGCAAAAGGTCGAGCGTGGCGATGTGGTCGTGGCTTTTGGCGGCGGGGTGATCGGCGACCTGGTGGGCTTTGCCGCAGCGATCTTGCGGCGTGGCGTGCGCTTTGTGCAAATCCCCACCAGCCTGCTGGCCCAGGTCGACAGCTCGGTCGGCGGCAAGACCGGGATCAACAGCCCCCAGGGCAAGAACCTGATCGGCGCCTTTCACCAGCCGTCGCTGGTGCTGGCCGATATCGAGGTGCTGGGCACGCTGCATGCGCGGGACTTTCTGGCCGGCTACGGCGAGGTGGTGAAATATGGCTGCCTGGGCGATCTGGAATTTTTCGAATGGCTTGAGGCGAACGGGCCGGGCCTGGCGGCCGGCGACCTGACCTTGCGCCAGGAAGCGGTGCGCCGCGCGGTGCAAATGAAGGCCGACATCGTGGTGCGCGACGAAAAGGAACATGGCGAGCGCGCGCTGCTCAACCTTGGTCATACGTTCGGCCACGCGTTGGAGGCGGCCACCGCCTATGACGGCGCGCGCCTGCTGCATGGGGAGGGCGTGGCAATTGGCTGTGCCCTGGCGTTCGAGCTTTCGGCGCGGATGGGATTGATGGCGCAGGAAGCGCCGTCACGGCTGCGCGCGCATCTGGCCGAGATGGGCATGATGAAAGACCTGTCGGATATTGCCGGAGACCTGCCCGACGCCGATGGGCTTATCGCCTTGATGGCACAGGATAAAAAGGTCGTGGGCGGAAAAATGCGCTATATTCTGGCGCGCGCGATCGGTGACGCTTTCGTGACCAGTGATGTTGACCCCAAGCAGGTGCGCCGCGTGCTTGAGGACGCATTAGCCGGCAGGTGACGCCGGGTGGTGGGCGCTATGCCCACCCTTTGCCCACCTTGCCCACCCTTTTTGCGATGTGTTTAAAGTTGCGACGTGTTTAAAACGGGATCTCGTCGTCAAAACCGCCGCCGCCTGCCGGGGCCGGACCGGAATCGCCACCGCCGTAATTACCGCCGCCGCCGCCATAGCCGCCACCCTGGTCGCCCCCGCCATAGCCGCCACCAGAACGGCCATCCAGCATCACCAGAGTGCTGCCAAAGCCTTGCAGGACCACTTCGGTCGAATAGCGGTCGTTGCCGGATTGGTCCTGCCATTTGCGGGTCTGCAACTGGCCTTCGATGTAAATCTTGGAGCCTTTGCGTAGATATTGCTCGGCCACGCGCACCAGCCCTTCGGAGAAAATTGCGACCGAGTGCCATTCGGTTTTTTCCCGCCGCTCGCCGGTATTCTTGTCTTTCCAGGTTTCACTGGTGGCAATGCGCAGATTGCACACCTTGCCGCCGTTCTGGAACGTACGCACCTCGGGGTCGCGCCCCAGATTGCCGATGAGAATAACCTTGTTGACCGAACCCGCCATGGGACCTCCCTGAATGTGATTCTGCGCCCCTAGGCGCGTTTTCTCATGGTTAATCGTCGATCACGCTTAAGGAAAGGTGAATTGTACCGCACAGGCGATTTGCCAACCTGTCTACGCCATTTCGAACAAGGCCCGCGCCCTGTTGGCTACCCGCCGTCCCATCGCCTAAACCAAAGTGCAATCCAGGCCGGCGCCAATGCCCGGATTTCTAAACGACGGTTTATGAACGGGCGGCTAAACCCCACGCCAATAGCCGGGATCGGTTCGCATCGCCAAATTGATTTCATCGCCGGGGATGCCCGGAAGATACACAATAATGTCAACTACTTACCTATGAAGGAAAACCACATGTTCATGAAATCCACACGCATCGTCGCACTGGTCGCGCTCAGCCTTGGCGCTATGGTTCCGCTTGCCGCTCAGGCAAGCGCTCGGGTTGATCGCTCGGTACAAGTGCAGATCAAGGATA
>CAYSBG010000247.1:0-3912 GCA_964429125.1 uncultured Aliiroseovarius sp. | reverse complement strand
TATCGATGGCATTGACGTCGGCAAAGCGCTTGAACAGAACCGCCTTGCCCTCCATCACCGGTTTGGAGCCGAGCGCACCCAGATTGCCAAGGCCCAGAACCGCCGTGCCGTTGGAAATTACCGCAACAAGGTTGCCTTTGTTGGTGTAGTCATAGGCGGTCTCGGGGTTTTCGGCGATCGCCTCGCAGGGCACGGCAACCCCAGGGGAATAGGCCAGTGACAGGTCGCGCTGTGTATTCATCGGCACGGTCGGCGAAATCTCGAACTTGCCTGGGGTCGGCTCGAGATGAAAGGCCAGCGCCTCTTCCGGGGTGATCTTCATTTTCGACATTTGCGTTTCCTGTTCAGGCTTCCCAAAAGGGCTAACACTCGATTCCTGCCGGGGCAATCTTGTTGGCGCGTCAGGGCGCGCATTTTTTGCATGATTTTTCCACGCGAGCGGCATAGGTTAGCAGAAAATACGGGAGCAGTCAGTATGAGTGGGAAGGTTTTGTTGACCGGAGGCGCGGGCTATATCGGCTCGCACACCTATGTGGAGCTGGTCGAGGCCGGGTTTCAGGTTGTTATCCTTGACAATTTTTCCAATGCCCGACGCGATGTGCTTGATCGGCTGGAAGTTCTGACTGGTGCGCCGGTAATCTGCTATGAAGCGGATGTTTTGGATCCCGCTGCGCTGGACCAGGTTTTCGCAGAACATGCGTTCGATGCGGTCGTGCATTATGCGGCGAAAAAGGCGGTCGGTGAGAGTGTGGAAAAGCCGCTGGACTATTTTCACACCAATTGCACCGGATTTTCCAATCTGCTGATCGCCATGGATCGGGCTGGGGTTCGCCGGGTGGTGTTTTCCTCAACCGCCACGGTTTATGGCGAACCCGAGGTTCTGCCTTATCCGGAGGATCATCCGCTGAGACCCGAAAGCCCCTATGCCGTGAACAAACTGGTTTGTGAGAATTTGCTTCGGCAGGTAAAGGCCTCTGATGATCGCTGGTCTTATGGGATTTTGCGGTATTTCAACCCTGCAGGCGCGCATCCTTCGGCGCTTATCGGCGAAGACCCAAACGACATTCCCAACAACCTGATGCCATATATCGCCAAGGTGGCGACCGGGGAGTTGCCGCTGCTGCAGGTTTTTGGCGACGATTATGACACGCCAGACGGGACTGGCGTGCGCGATTACATTCATGTCATGGATCTTGCGAAAGGGCATGTTCAGAGTCTGGAACTGTTGATCGGGCAGGATCAGAGCCACATTGTCAACCTGTCTACTGGGCAGGGGTTTTCCGTACTTGATATGCTGCATGCCTATGAGCGTGCTTGTGGAAAAAAGCTTCCTTACAAGGTGGTCGGAAGGCGCGCTGGAGACTTGGCGGCGTTCTGGGGGGATCCGGGCAAGGCGCACGATTTGCTCGGATTTGAGACGAAACGCGATCTCGATGACATGTGCGCCACCTCGTGGGCTTGGGTTTCGCGCCGTAACAACAGCTGAGGGCTTCCCCCTGCCGGCAAGCGCGTTTATCCTGCGCGCAAGTGGGGGGATATCGTGAGCAAATCAGCCGTGACGCCGATGATGGCGCAGTATCTGGAAATCAAGGCCGGGCATCCCGATGCGTTGCTATTTTATCGTATGGGCGATTTCTACGAGATGTTTTTTGATGACGCTGTAGCCGCAGCATCGGCGTTGGACATTACCCTGACCAAAAGGGGCAAGCATCAGGGCGAGGATATTCCCATGTGCGGCGTGCCGGTCCATGCGGCAGAAGGGTATTTCCTCAAACTCATCCGCAAGGGATTTCGGGTGGCCGTCTGTGAGCAGATGGAAAACCCGAAGGAAGCCAAAAAACGCGGGTCAAAATCAGTAGTGAAGCGCGAAGTTGTCCGGCTTGTGACGCCTGGAACCCTGACCGAAGACAGCTTGCTGGAGGCCCGGCGAAATAATTACCTGGCAGCCTGGTGCGACGTGCGTGGCGAGGCTGCACTTGCGTGGGCGGATATTTCAACCGGCATGTTGCGTGTGAGCCTGTGTGACCGGATCCGGTTAGGCCCCGAGATTGCGCGCCTTGACCCAAGCGAGGTTTTGGTTTCACAGGCGTTAGAGGCGGAGGTGGCTTATTTAGAGACTGATTTTCAGATTTCTCTAACACCGCTTTCCCCGTCGACTTTTGACAGCACCAACGCTGAACGCCGGGTAAAGGAGCTTTACAAAGTTGGCTCTTTGGACGCGTTCGGGGCTTTCGGTCGGGCAGAAATCGGCGCTATTGGCGCCATTGTCGCTTATCTGGAGATCACTCAGAAGGGCAACCTACCGCTTTTGCGTCCGCCGCGACAGGAGCGCGCGCGTTCAAACATGCAGATCGACCTGGCTACGCGTCGTAACTTGGAGCTGACGCAGAGCTTGCATGGCGGCAAGGAGGGCTCTCTTTTGTCCGTTGTCGATCACACTGTTACCGCTGGGGGAGGGCGCTTGTTGGAGCGCCGTTTATCTAGTCCTTCGCGTGATTTGGAGACTATTTCGGCCCGGTTAGAGACTGTAGCGTTTCTAGTCAAAGATTCCCGGCTGCGTCTGGAGCTTCGCAATGCATTCCGCAGCGTGCCGGATATGGAGCGATCCCTTTCGCGGCTTGGACTGGAGCGTGGGGGACCACGGGATATGGCGGCGATTGGCGCAGGGCTGGGTGCCGCCCGTGCTATTGCTACACAGTTGGACCAAGGCGCGCCGGCGCTTTTAAGTCGGGCAGCAGAGGCGCTCGTTGGCTTTGAGGCGTTGACCGAACTTCTTGGGCGCGCGCTGGTAGTGGAGCCGCCGCTTTTGATCCGTGACGGCGGATTTATTGCGGATGCGTATGATTCTGATTTGGATGAGGTCCGCAAGCTTCGAGATGAAGGGCGTGGGGTCATTGCGTCAATGCAGTCGGAATATACAGCAGAGACCGGCATCCAGAGCCTGAAGATAAAACACAACAATGTGCTGGGCTATTTTATCGAAACCACGGCCACACACGCAAAGAAAATGTTGTCGCCGCCTTTAAATGAGCGGTTTATTCATCGCCAGACAACCGCCAATGCAGTCCGGTTTACCACGGTTGATCTTTCCGCGCTGGAAACCCGCATCCATAATGCTGGTTCGCGGGCACTTGAGATAGAAAAATGTCATTTCGAGGATTTACGAGCCGAGATCCTTTTACACGCCGGCCAAATCAGCGCCGCGGCCTCCGCATTGGCCGAGATTGACCTGGCCTGCGGTTTGGCCGAGCTGGCGGCAAGCCAGGATTGGTGCATGCCGGAGGTCGACAATAGCCACGCGTTTGCAATCACCGGAGGTCGCCATCCGGTTGTTGAGGCGTCCTTGCGGCGCGATGGCACGCCTTTTGTTGCCAATGAGTGTGGTCTGTCCGGGCCAGATTCCGGCCCCGCAATCTGGCTGTTGACCGGGCCGAACATGGCCGGTAAGTCAACATTTCTGCGACAGAACGCGCTGATTGCCCTTTTAGCGCAGATGGGTAGTTTTGTGCCTGCAACCAAAGCGCATATCGGCATTGTTTCACAGCTTTTCAGTCGGGTGGGCGCCTCGGACGACCTGGCGCGCGGGCGATCTACCTTTATGGTTGAAATGGTTGAAACGGCAGCGATCCTTAATCAGGCTGACGACCGGGCGCTGGTTATTCTGGACGAAATTGGCCGTGGGACCGCGACCTACGACGGATTGTCGATCGCCTGGGCTACATTGGAACATCTTCATGGCGTTAATCGCTGCCGGGTGTTATTTGCCACCCATTATCACGAAATGACACAGCTTGCCGATCAGCTGGATGGGGTCGAGAACGCCACCATCGCCGTAAAGGAGTGGGAGGGCGATGTTATTTTTCTGCACGAGGTGCGTAAAGGCGCAGCGGACCGGTCCTATGGGGTGCAGGT
>CAYSBG010000246.1:0-3918 GCA_964429125.1 uncultured Aliiroseovarius sp. | reverse complement strand
CTGGCCGCCGGCCCGGTCGCACGCGGCTTTGCGGTGGCAATGCCAAGCTATACGCTGTGTCCGCAGGCGCGGATCGGCGAGATCACCCGCGAAATCGCTGCGGCAGTCGCTTTTGCCGCCGGGCAGGTGGCCGGACCGATCGCGCTTGCCGGCCATTCGGCGGGCGGGCACCTGGTGGCGCGGATGAATTGCGCCGATGTGGCCTTGCCCGCAGATGTCGCGGCCCGGCTGGCGCGCATTGTGCCGATTTCGCCGCTCAGCGACCTGCGCCCGTTGATGGCAACGAAAATGAACGAGGATTTCCGCCTCGACATGGAGGAGGCCCGCGCCGAAAGCCCGCTTCTCAACCGGGACCGGCGCGGCGTCCCCACCGCCGTCTGGGTTGGCGCCGAAGAGCGCCCGGCTTTCCTCGATCAGGCCCGCTGGCTGGCGGATACCTGGGACGAAGCCCGCTTGCAGATCGCGCCCGGGCGGCATCATTTTGACGTCATAGACGCATTGGGAGACCCGCAGACCCCCCTGGCAGACAGTCTTTTACATGGTCTGTGAAATACTGGCCGAAATCTTTCAGGCCCTTGAAATCCGTGGTTTTCAGGACTTCGATAAGGAAATCGAGATCGTCCCCGGATGCCTGGACCAGAATGCGGCCGCCGATCAGCCCATCAGGTCTCGCTCCAGAGTGGCAAACCTTTCGCGGTTAAAACGCTTGACCTCCCGGCCCATGGCGCCGGCATGGGTGATCATGCCGCCCACCATCGCCAAACTCGCGGTTAACGCCGCAAGTATTTCACTGTCCAACATGGCAAAATATCATCCCCGGCCGGGCGCGCGGCATATACCCCCCGGGCAATTGCCCGGGTTAGGCAAACCGCTGCCGCATGGCCCAGAAGCAGCGGCTCGGCGATCGGATCGGCCAGCGCCCGCGCACCCGTTGCGGCGGCAAAAACCAGGTCTCCGTCCAGCGGTGTGTGGCTGGGCAGAATGGCGCGCGCCATGCCGTCATGGGCGGCGGCGGCCATACGGGTTGCCTGAGCTTGCGTAAGGGCGGCATCGGTGGCGACAATGGCAATGGTGGTGGCTGTGCGTTTGCCGTGTTTGACCGGCGGCAGGGCAAAGGGGTCAAACCCGGCCCCGTCCCCCAACCCGCCGAATTCGCCGTTCATTTCCCAGGGTGCGGCCCAGAAATGCCCGCCCGGCCCGCGTGTCACCCCGCCCACGGCGTTGACCGCAACCAAAGCGCCAACCGTGTGCCCGGTTTCCAGCACCAGCGAGGCAGAGCCAAGCCCGCCTTTCATGTCCGCCAGTGTCGCGCCGGTGCCGGCACCGACCGAGCCCAGGTCGAAATCGGCACCCAGCGCCGCAAACGCTGCACGCCCCAGGCGCTTATAGGGGTTCTCGTCCCAGCCCTTGTCACCACCATTGATCAGGTCAAACAGGATCGCCCCGGGCACGATCGGCACCTTTTGCCCATGGACTTCAAAGCCCTCTCCGGCCTCGCGCATGGCGTCTGCCACCCCGGACGCGGCGTCCAGACCAAAGGCCGACCCTCCCGACATCACCAGCGCATCCACCTCCTGAACCAACATGTCGGGTGCCAACAGCGCCGCTTCCCGTGTTCCGGGCGCCCCGCCCATGATGTGGACCCCGGCAACAAATGCCGCGTCGCCCTTCAGGACCGTAACACCGGTTTTCACCCGGTGATCCTCGGAATTTCCGACGACCAACCCGGCCACATCGGTGATCAGATTGCGCGCGCCTGGTTTCATTTCATGCCTCTTCATCTTGGGGAAAATACCGCGGGGGGTCCGGGGGGCTGGCCCCCCGGCCGGTCGCCGGCATTTGCCGGCGAAACCTTAAATGCAACGCCCGCCATCCACTTCCATGACCACGCCAGTAACCATGCTGGCCTCGTGCGAACACAAAAACGCCGCCGCGTTGCCCATGTCTTCGGGGGTGGAAAACCGGCCCATGGGGATGGTCGACAGGAACTTGGCGCGGATCTCGGGGGTATCCTCGCCCATGAAGCTTTTCAAAAGCGGTGTTTCTCCGGCTACCGGGGCGATTGCGTTCACCCGGATACCGGCGGGCGCCAGCTCCACAGCCATGGTTTTGGTCGCCGTAATCATCCAGCCCTTGGAGGCATTGTACCAGTTCAGGTTGGGCCGTGGGCTAAGCCCGGCGGTAGACGCGACATTTAGAATGGCGCCCGCCCCGGCGTCGCGCATCCCGGGCACAAAGGCGCGTGCGGTCAGGTAGACCGACTTGACATTGACCGCCAGAACCCGGTCGAAGTCTTCTTCGCGCACGTCTTCCAGCGGGGTTGGCAAATGGGTTATGCCGGCATTGTTCACCAATATATCCAGGCGCCCGCGCCCCAGCACTTCTGCCGCCATGGCATCGACACTGGCGCCGTTCGCGACGTCCACCTGAAGCGCCGCGCCGCCAACTTCGCCGGCAATTCTGGCGGCCCCGTCCGGGTTGATGTCGGCGACAAACACAAAGGCACCTTCGGCGGCGAATTTTGCCGCGATCCCGGCGCCAAAGCCCGATCCGCCGCCTGTTACCAATGCCGTTTTTCCCGTGAGCCGCATGTGAGTCTCCTTGTCCCAACCGCCTGTCTGGCGCCACTCTGAGCCTAATCCCGACCGGGTTCAAGCGTCCATTCGACCTGCTCCAACCCGGCAAAGCGGGTGAAACGTGCCAGTTCCGCCGCCAGCCGCCCATATCGGCTTTGCGGCCATTTGACCTCGGGCTCCGGCCAAAACCCGGTAATCAGAAGCCTTCCCGCTTCCCGGTCCGCCTTCAGCTCGATCCGGCCAACAAAACGCAGGCCTTCCAGCAGGGGATACACGTAATATCCCCAGCGCCTTTGTGCCTTGGGCACGAACATCTCGTTGCGATAGACAAAGCCGAACAACCGTTCCAGCCGGGCGCGGTCGCGCACTGCCGGGTCGAACGGGTTAAGCAGGCGCATGCGACTGCCGGGGCTGGGCAGGTCGGCCAGAAATGCCTCGATTTCCGGCAGGGCAAAGGCGGCGCTGCGCGCGCCCGCCGCGCTGGTGGTTTGCACGGCGATCAGCGGTTTGTGCGTGTCTATCCAGTGTTGCACCCTGGCCGAAGGCACCGCGCCCCAAAACCGCTGAATCTCGCCGCGCGTACCAACACCCAGGCGGCCCAGGGCGGCGTGATTCAGGCGCGCATTGGCCTTTGGATCTGGACGTGTCGGGGCAAAGACCCTGCTGCCAAGGTCATAATATTTCACGAAATTCTTGCGGTGCGCCGTTGCCAACTCGCCCGCATACCACATCTGATCCAGCGCCTTTTTATGTGGCGGGCGGGCCCACATTTCCCGTTTGCCGGTGATCTTGGTATCAAAGGCATGGGTTGAAAGCGGCCCTTCGTCGCGGATGCGGTTGCGAATGGCCGTAATTTCCTTGTGGGCAAGGCCGGATTGGAACCATTCCCCGCGCGCGGCCTGTGCGCCCAACCGCTCAAACTGTCCCTGCCAAAGCGGCAGGGTTTCCACCGGGATCAGGCTGGCGTCATGGGTGAAATGTTCAAATAACTGGCGTGCGGCCAGCAGGCGCCAGACCTGGCCCTCGCGGTAGCGCGGCCAGCGGCTCCACAGGATGTGGTCCTGGGCGCGCACCACGTTGCGGATCGTGTCGATCTGCAGGAAACCCAGCGCGCGGATGGTCTCCAGCAGGCTGGCAGGGCGGGCGCCGAGCAGCCCGTTTGTCGTCAGCCACAGGGCGCGTGCGGTGCGATTGTCCAAGGTCAACGCGTTCATGACGCGCCCCGTTTGCGCCGGGCGATTTCGCGGTAAAGCGCCTCGGGGGATACCGAAATTTCCCGCGCGACATGGTGCCAGCGGCCCTTGTCGGGCAGCCCGTCCTCGTGCCAGGCGAGCCAGGCGTC
>CAYSBG010000245.1:0-3930 GCA_964429125.1 uncultured Aliiroseovarius sp. | reverse complement strand
CGGAAACCGGCGCCTGTTTCGACACCGATGAAATGGTTGACCAGGTGGCGATCTTTTTCCTCGCTGGCCACGAGACCAGCGCCTCGGCCCTGGCCTGGGCGCTGTATTTGTTGGCGCTGTATCCGGAATGGCAAGACAAGGTCGCGGCCGAGGCCGCAGCCAGCATTGATCCTGAAAAGATATACTTTTCAACGCTTTCCAAGCTAAAGATCTCGCGCGATGTGTTTCGCGAAACCATGCGCTTGTACCCGCCGGTACCGATGATGGTGCGCGAGGCCACGCAATGCGAGCATTTCCGTGATCGCGATGTGCCAAAGGGTAGCCAGATCGTGCTAAGCCCGTGGCATTTGCACCGGCACGAGCGATTGTGGGAGCGGCCTGACGATTTTGACCCGGCGCGGTTCAAGACCGAGAATGGCAAGGCGTGTCTGCGCACGGCGTATATCCCGTTTTCGCAAGGTCAGCGGGTCTGCCCCGGGTCTGGCTTTGCCATGGCCGAGGGGCCGCTCTTGTTGTCCCTTTTGGTTCAGGCTTTTCGCTTTGAGTTGGTCGAGGGCCGCACACCAATGCCAATCGCCCATCTTACGGTGCGTGGCAAGGACGGAATTTGGTTGCGCTTGCACAAACGATAGGCGGCTTTGGCGCGACGCGCTCTAAGGACGCTCGCGGGTCAGTTCGCGTAAAACAAACACCCGAATGGCGGACGCAAGCCCGCTTTCCACGCCCCGTGCTGCGTCTATTTCTGCGGCCAGTTCATTCAGGGCAACCCCGCGGGCTTCAGCAATCCGGCGGAATGCCTGCCAAAACTCCGGTTCCAGCGATACGCTCGTGCGGTGTCCGCGCAAGGTCAGGGAGTGTTTCTGGGGTCGCGCCATAGGCCAGTGATGGCATACTCCCAAGGCCAAGCAAAGCCCTCGTTTCTTGCAGGGTCAGGCACAGACGTGCGGCGGGGCCATACGTGGCATCCGGTCTTCGGGTCCGCAGGCAATGCTTTAACGAAGCGCGTGCAGAGGCGTTCATGGCGCGGAGCGCCTGGGTATCCGGCAGCAGGCTTTCACTGGCCAACCCGTTTGAGAACAAGACCTCGTGGTTTTCCAGCAAAATATGGTGATATTGCAGATCCGGGTGCGGCGGCGCGATACGTATCCCGTTCCAGCCGATCAATGCGCGTGCGGGTACCAATGCCTGGCATGTGGCAAATTCCAGCGCAAGGTCCGGGCCTTGCAGCAAAATCCGGTGGTTGGGCGAGACCCGTAGCGGTCGGTCCGGACAACCCGGCGCCAACGCATCGGCGGGAATGTGAACTGCGCGGGTTTGTGGGGACAGGATTTGGCGCGAAAGCGGAACCGGGCTGTTGGCGGTCCACAAGATACGTTGCGCGCCGTGATCAAGCGTGCAAACGCGTTGACCGACGCGCAGGCTTTCCACCCGTCGCGGGCCGTTCGGTGTTTCGATCATACTGCCAGCGGCAAAGCAGACGCAGGTTTCGTATTCGACTCCATCGGTGTCCTGCCAGCCGTGGAACTCGGTAATACTACTGCCGCTGGTGAACTGGCTGTCCTCCTCGGCCGGGGTAAACATCCAGCCGACATTCTGCACATAGGAAAACACGAAATCCTCGGTAGTTTCGTCGCCGTTCTCCGTGGTGAAACTTAGGCGATAGACGCCAGTTCCGGAAACGGTAAAGGTCTCGCCGCCGAGTTCGACCTGTTCCGCCTCGCCTTGTTCCTGATTGAACCAATCGGCGGTGTCGTCATCGTCGGTGATTGTCATTTCCTCTGGTTCATCATAGGGCCCTCGACCGATATATTTGAAGGCCTCCACCGTGAATTTTACCTCGCAAGGCTCGTCGTCATCCTCGTCGTCCCCGTCCTTCTCGTCTTCCTTCTCGTCTTCCTTTTCGTCCTTCTCGTCCTCGTCCTTCCCCTCGGAAGCGTTTGCTATGTGATCCAGGTCCTCGTGTTCAAAACCCTTCTCGGTCCAGTCCAGCCCGGTCAGTTTAACCCCTTCGCCAAACTGGCTGTCCTCGCTGGTGGGCGTCAGGATATAGGTGCCGTCATCAAGTTCGGAGACCACCATGACTTCGGTAATTTCGTCGCCGTCATCGGTTTGAAAGGTGACTTTGCTGACGCCGGTGGTGGAGATGGCATGACTGTCGTCGTCGAAACTGGCGATTTCTTTCTCGCCCTTGTCCTCGTCATACCAGTCAAGATTGTCGTCATCATCGGAAATGGTGACTTTGGTTTCGGAAACCTCGCCGGATTTCTCGCTGAAATGAAAGGCGTCTATCGTATATTTGACCATGGACCTGTCCGCAATTTGCTATGCGGTCAGGGTCGTCGAATTGTCTCAATTTCGGGTAAATTTTGGGCCGCCCGACAAGAAAATCAAACGGTATTTTTTCTAAAATCGTTCAGGGTTCGTCGCGTTTGTGGCTGTCGAGATTGCGACGTGCTTTTTCGCCGCGGGCCTTTTCCAGGGCCTTCTGCGCCTTGGTGCGACCAAATTTTACTGCGTTGGCATCGGCCCGGGCGCGCTTTTGCGCCCGGGATTTTTCTTTGCGAAACGTGTTCAGGTTGGTAACGCGCGCCATCAGGCCTCCTTTGGGCCGACCATTTGTTCCGGGCGCACCACGCGATCAAAGGTTTCCTCGTCGACAAAGCCCAGGTTGACCGCTTCTTCGCGCAGTGTCGTGCCGTTCTTGTGGGCGGTTTTGGCAACTTTCGTGGCATTGTCATAGCCAATCGTTGGCGCCAGCGCGGTGACCAGCATCAGGCTTTCTCGCATCAGCTTCTCGATCCGGGACTCGTTGGCCTTGATGCCTTTGAGCATGCGCTCGGTGAAGCTCGCGGTGGCGTCGCCAAGCAGTTGGATCGACTGCAGCAAATTATAGGCCATCATCGGGTTATAGACGTTGAGTTCGAAATGCCCCTGCGAGCCTGCAAAGCCGAGCGCCGCATCGTTGCCCATCACCTGGATCGCCACCTGGGTGAGCGCCTCGGCCTGGGTCGGGTTGACCTTGCCGGGCATGATCGAGGAGCCGGGCTCATTTTCCGGCAGGATCAGTTCGCCCAGCCCCGAGCGCGGCCCCGAGCCCAGAAACCGGATGTCATTGGCGATCTTGTAGGCCGAGCCGGCCACGGTTCTGAGCGCGCCGGACAGGAACACCATGGCGTCATGGGCGGCGAGCGCCTCGAACTTGTTGGGGGCGGTGACGAAAGGCAGGCCGGTAATGGCGGCGATGCGCTCGGCCACCGCCTCGGCCCAGCCGCGGGTGGTGTTGAGCCCGGTCCCCACCGCGGTGCCGCCCTGGGCCAGCTCATAGATGCCGGGCAGCGCCGCCTCGACCCGGGCAATGCCCTGGCGGATCTGGTGGGCATAGCCGGAAAATTCCTGGCCCAGGGTCAGCGGCGTTGCGTCCTGGGTATGGGTGCGGCCGATCTTGATGATATCGGCAAATTCGGCCGATTTGGCCTCAAGCCCCTCGGCCAGCACCACGAGGCCGGGGAAAAGCTCGTTATTCACCTGCACCGCGGCGGCGATATGCATGGCGGTGGGGAAGGTGTCGTTGGAGCTTTGACCCATGTTCACATGGTCATTGGGATGCACCGGATCCTTGGAGCCGATCACGCCGCCCAGGATCTCGATGGCGCGGTTGGCGATCACCTCGTTGGCGTTCATGTTCGATTGCGTGCCCGAGCCGGTCTGCCACACCACCAGCGGGAAATGGTCGTCGAGCTTGCCTTCGTAAACTTCCTCGGCGGCCTGGATGATGGCATCGGCGATCTTCGGGTCAAGCTTGCCGGTGGCCTTGTTGACCTCGGCGCAGGCGCGCTTGATCACCCCCAGCGCGTGGATGATCGGGGCCGGCTGACGCTCCCACCCGATCGGGAAATTCATCAGCGAGCGCTGGGTCTGGGCGCCCCAATA
>CAYSBG010000244.1:0-3941 GCA_964429125.1 uncultured Aliiroseovarius sp. | reverse complement strand
CGCAAATGCCTATCGCGCCTCGGCGATCTGGTCGAACAGGCAGGCCAGGTCTTCCGGGCTTTGCGCGAACGGATCGCGCGATGTGGGCGCACAGCCGCGCGTATTGGCCTGGTGTTTCGGCGCGGTGACGCGGGTCAGGCGGATACGTCCGGTGCGGGTGGTGCCCCGGGCCTTTTGTTGGGTCATCAGCCCGGCAATCATCAGCAAGCCCAGCACCAGCAGGATGTCCGCGGGGCCAAGACTGGCGTTCTTTGCCGCCCCCGCCAGCACCAGCCCCATTAAACCCAGACTCGCGCGTTGCAAATGGCGGCCGACCAGGATGAACCAGGCGGTGCCAAACAATGCGATGGCGTGAAGGTTGGCTGCGGGAGTTGGCGCAAGAAAACCGCTCAGCAAGCCGGTGCTTCCGGGCATGGCCCACAGGCCGATGGTTGCGCCCATCACATAAAGCGCGATGACCAGGCGCAGGGCCTCTTGGCGTGCCTGCAAGGTCGATAAATCGCCGCGATCTTTAAGCTGTTCCATGCTCACCCTCTCTGCCCAATTCCTTGGGCTTCGTTCTCAGGATGCAGGATCGCGCAGGATTCGGGCCAAAACGCGGCGCTTTTGCGGAGATTATGGTGTGTTTTGGCGGCAATGCTCCGCTTGGAGCGCGATTGTTTCTGGCTCTATGCGTCTTGCGGTCGGCCAAACAAACCTCCCGGCACATGGCCGGGAGAACGGTAAGGTATGGATGGATCAGCGCATCGGGCTTAGCATTTGGTTGAACAGATCCGGCGCAGGCTTTCATAGCGCCCGGTCATCATTTGATCGCCCCCGTCAAAGTTGTAGGTCAGGCCAAAGCCAACCGACGAGTCTGGAAAGCCAGCCGTGGATTTATTGTAAACCGCATACAAACCGAGTTGGTCGGTAACATTATATGTTGCGGTCAAACCGGCATAAGAGCGGTAATATCCGGTGCCGGTCCGGGTCAGGTGTTCCACAGCAAGAGAGAATTTTTCATTGAAGTCATAGGCAATCTTGAGCCGGACCACCTGGCGAAAATTGGGCGTCACACCGTTGTAATTCAAAACTGTATAAGAGCCGCCAAAACGCAGTTTTTCGCCGCGATATTCTGCGCCAATTCCGGTTGCCAAGTAATAAAAAGGTGTATCCAAACGGCCATCAGCGCCAATCACCGCAGCAACACGAACCTGCTCGGTGACGTCATAGGTTGCGGCGATACTGCCAAGTCCCCAGCGATAGGCGGGTGTGTTGGAGCGTAGAGCCAACGACGTGTCGAACTGCAGGCCGAATTTTCCAAATTGATAGATCACCGAACCTGAAAGTTCATTGCGGGTAACGCCCGAATCTTCGCGAAGATATTCCGCACCAAAACTCAGATGCGTTTGTTCTGCGTGGCCCGGCATGGCGGCGGCGGACAGCAAAAGAGCGGTAATCATACGGGTTGGTTTGAACATTTGGCTATTCCTGAATGGATTTCCTGAATCGGTTACGCCCAAGACTCTAAAATCTTTTGGCTCAGTGTCAACAGATACCCGATCCGGGTCAAACGCGGATCCTGCGCAGGCTCAGTTCGGCGATGGCGATATTGGTCCTTCCGCGGCCCGGCGGTTGCGCAATTGCCCCATGGACCCTGCTGATTCGGGCCTATGCGTCGCCGTCGGTCGGGGTCTGTGCTGCTTCTGCGCTGTCTTCCTCGCCTTCGCTCATGATGCGCGCGACCGAGACCACGACTTCGCGTTTGGCAGTGTCAAAGACCTTGACCCCCCCGGCCGAGCGCGAGCGGAAGCTGATGCCCTCAACCGGGCAGCGGATCGACTGGCCGGTGGAGGTGGCCAGCATGATCTGGTCCTCGGGCTCGACCGGGAAAGAAGCAACCAGCGGGCCGCCTTTCATGGTCTTCTCCCAACAGGCAACCCCCATGCCACCACGTCCGCGCACCGGATAATCATGGCTGGAGGAAATCTTGCCCAGGCCTTTTTCGGTGATGGTGACGATCTGGTCCTCGGCGGCGCGCATTTCCTCGAACCGCTCGGGCGGGATGTCGCCGGTCGGCTCTTCGGTGGCGTCATCATCCGCCCCGGCCAGCGCCCGGCGCATTTTCAGATAGGCAACGCGTTCGTCCGGGGTGGCCTCGAAATGGCGAATGACGGCCATGGAGACCACGCGGTCGTCCGCGTTGGTCAGGCGAATGCCGCGCACGCCGGTGGATTTGCGCCCCTTGAACACGCGCACGTCGGTGGCGGCAAAGCGGATGGCGCGGCCCGACGCGGTGACCAGCATCACGTCATCGTCTTCGCTTGCAATCGCAGCATTGACCAGCTCGACCCCCTCGGGCAGGTCCATGGCGATCTTGCCGTTGCGCATGACCTTGGTAAAGTCGCTAAGTGCGTTGCGGCGCACGTCCCCCGCCGAAGTGGCGAAGACGATCTGCAGGTTGTCCCAATCGTCCTCGGGCACGTCAACGGGCATGATGGCGGCGACGGAAATGCCGGTGGGGATCGGCAGGATATTGACCATCGCCTTGCCCTTGGCGGTGCGTCCGCCCTGGGGCAGGCGCCAGGTCTTGAGCTTGTAGACCATGCCTTCGGTGGTGAAAAACAGGAGCTGGGTATGGGTGTTGGCGACGAACAATTGGGTGACCACGTCCTCGTCCTTGGTGGCCATGCCCGCCAGCCCCTTGCCGCCGCGCCGCTGGGCGCGGAAATCGACCAGGGGCGTGCGTTTGATATAGCCGGTCTGGGTGATGGTCACGACCATGTCTTCGCGCTCGATCAGGTCCTCGTCGTCCATGTCGCCGGACCAGTCGACAATCTGGGTGCGCCGCGGCACGGCGAATTTCTCGCGCACCTCGCGCAACTCGTCGGAAATGATCGCCATGATCCGGTCGCGTGACCGCAGGATGCCCAGATAGTCGCGGATGCTGGCGGCCAGGCTTACCAGCTCGTCGGTGACCTCTTTCACCCCCATCGCGGTGAGCCGCTGCAGGCGCAATTCCAGGATGGCGCGGGCCTGGGTTTCCGACAGGTTATAGGTGCCGTCGTCGTTCATTTTATGTGACGGATCGTCGATCAGCTGGATGTATTCGGCGATGTCGCCTGCAGGCCAGCGCCGGGTCATCAGACGCGCGCGCGCCTCTGCCGGGTCGGCCGAAGCGCGGATGGTGGCCACCACTTCGTCCACATTGCTGACGGCCACCGCCAGGCCGCACAGGATATGACTGCGCTCGCGCGCCTTGCGCAACTCAAACGCGGTGCGACGTGCCACAACTTCCTCGCGGAAGGTGATGAAATAGCTGAGGAAATCGTAAAGCGTCAATTGCTCGGGTCGGCCACTGTTCAAGGCCAGCATGTTGCAGCCAAAGCTGGTCTGCATGGCGGTGAAGCGGAACAGCTGGTTCAGCACCACTTCGGGCGTTGCGTCGCGTTTCAACTCGATCACCACGCGCACGCCGATGCGGTCGCTTTCGTCCTGTACCGCGCTGATGCCCTCCAGCTTTTTCTCGCGCACCAACTCGGCAATCTTTTCGATCATCGTCGCCTTGTTGACCTGATAGGGGATCTCGTCAAGCACGATGGCGTAGCGATCCTTGCGGATCTCTTCGATCCGGGTCTTGGCGCGGAGGATGACGCTGCCACGTCCTTCCAGATAGGCTTTGCGCGCCCCGGCACGGCCCAACATGATGCCGCCGGTGGGAAAATCCGGGCCGGGGATGTATTCCATCAACCCTTCGGAGCTCAGGTCAGGGTTTTCGATAAGTGCCAGGGTTCCGTCGATCACCTCGCCAAGGTTGTGGGGCGGAATATTGGTCGCCATGCCCACGGCAATACCGCCGGCGCCATTGACCAGCATATTCGGGAACCGCGCAGGAAGGACCGTGGGTTCCTGGTCCTTGCCGTCGTAGTTGTCCTGGAAATCGACGGTTTCCTTGTCGATAT
>CAYSBG010000243.1:2216-3947 GCA_964429125.1 uncultured Aliiroseovarius sp. | reverse complement strand
AAATTGCCCGAGGCATCCGCCTCCACCACCGCAGCATCCTGGCCGTCCAACAGCACATGGACTTTTGCCCCCGGCGCGGCCAGCCCGGCAATGACGGCGCTTCCATCGGCCTCGACCCGCACAAGGTCAAAGCGCGGCGGCGCTGGCGCCGGAACGGCTTCTGGGGTCTCCGCCGTTTCGGCCGGTTCGCTTGCCCCGGCAGGTACCGCCACGGGGCCGGTGTCTTGCGCGGGTTCCTGCGGCTCCAGCAAGGCGCTCGGGGTTTTTGGGGCGGGTTCCTGCATCGCCTTCCAGCCGACAAATCCCCCCACGGCAATTGCCGCCGCGCCGGCCGCGCCCAATGCCGCGCCGCCAAGGCCTCCGCCAGACAATCCCCCCAGAAATTTCATCTCGATCCCCTTGATCCTGCGCGCAGTCCACCCGCCGCTTGTGGCAGCTTATCAACCCAGTTAACAAGGGTCAAAAGCATCTTGTCACAGGGCCATTTACAGGGGGCGCGCCATGTCAAACAGCCAAAAATCCATCTGTGTCTATTGCGGCTCGCGCTTTGGGGCGGACCCGGCCTATCGCCACGCGGCGGCAGCGCTGGGGGCCGCGCTGGCCACACAAGGCTGGCGGCTGGTCTATGGCGCGGGCGATGTGGGGTTGATGGGCGAGGTGGCCAATGCAACCCAACAGGCGGGCGGCGATACCTTTGGGGTGATCCCGGTGCATCTCTTGAACCGCGAGGTCGGCAAGCGTGACCTCACCGCCTTTGTCGTCACCGAAAACATGCATGAGCGCAAAAAGGTCATGTATATGAATTCCGACGCCATTGTCGTGCTGCCCGGCGGCGCCGGCTCTTTGGACGAATTGTTTGAAGTGTTGACCTGGCGCCAATTGGGGCTGCACGACAAGCCGATATATCTGCTTGATATAAATGGATATTGGCAGCCGCTTCTGGCCCTGATCGACCACATCATCGGACAGGGATTTGCCGAAACGGACCTGCGGGGTTATTTCACCGCTGTTTCGGACGTTCCAGCTCTTTTGGAAGCCTTGATGGCCCGCCTCTCCTGACGCAGAATGTCGATGGAATACAGCGCCAATGCCGCCCAGATCATCGGGAAGGCGATCAGGTGCCACTTTGTCAGGGATTCACCAAAAATCAATGTTGCAACAAGGAATTGCAGGCTGGGGTTAATGTACTGCAACAGGCCAACGCTGGCCATTGGCAAGCGACGTGACGCATAGGAAAACAGCATCAGCGGGCTGGCCGTCATGACCCCGGACAGGGCTAACAACAGGCTAAGACCAAGATCATCGCCGAACGCGGCGACATTGCGCCCGACCAGCCCCTGCCAGCCCGCGAAATGCACCCCCAGCAACCAGACCACCGCCAGGGGGGCCAGGAGCAGCACCTCGCCCGTCACCGTAACCACGGGGCCGGCGGCAAGGTGCTTTTTGATGACCCCATAAAGGGCAAAGGATATCGCCAGCACCAACGGAACAAGCGGGGCAACCCTCAGGCCGAATGTCAAAATGGCAACCGCAACCGCGACGATCAAGACCGATATCAGGCGCACAAATGTCAGGCGCTCGCCGAAGACAATCCGGCCCAGCACGACCGAGACCAGGGGAAATATGAAATACCCCAGGCTGGCCTCGACCGCGCGGTCGATCTGAATGGAAAGAATGAAAACGAACCAGTTCAGCGCAATCAAAAGCCCGGCGACAAGCACCAGGATGAAC
>CAYSBG010000243.1:0-2206 GCA_964429125.1 uncultured Aliiroseovarius sp. | reverse complement strand
GCCAAAACAGCGCCGAAGATCAGAAGCGCCCACAGGGTTCGGTGGCTCAGCACTTCAAGCGGCGGCACTTGGCCCAGCAACTTGTAGAAAAGCGGTGAAATGCCCCAGATGACACAGGCCGCCACCATCGCCATAATGCCTTTTGCGCTTTCGGTCATCCTTGCCCTTTCCGATTCTGTCCTTGGCGTAAGGGGCAAGGGCGGAGGTGGCAAGTGTACTTCCATTGAAAAACCCGCCCCTCTTGTCAAAGGGCGGGTCTGTTTTTCAGCCGGCGGCAAATCACATGCGCGAAGCGACGTTTTCCCAGTTCACCAGGTTGTCGAGGAAATTGGTCAGGTAGACCGGGCGCTTGTTGCGGAAGTCGATGTAGTAGGAATGCTCCCACACATCACAGCCCAAAAGCGCGGTCTGGCCAAAGCACAACGGGTTGACGCCATTTTCAGTCTTGGTCACTTGCAGACCGCCGTCCTTGTCCTTGACCAACCAGCACCAGCCCGAGCCGAACTGGCCCGCGCCTGCGGCGATGAACGCTTCTTTGAAAGCGTCAACCGAGCCAAAGCTGTCCTTGATCGCCGCTTCCAGCTCGGAGGGCATGGCCGACTTGCCCGGCCCCATCATTTTCCAAAACTGGCTGTGGTTCCAATGCTGGGAGGCGTTGTTGAAGATGCCGCTTTGCGCGACTGAGCCGGCGTCATAGGTGCCGGTAATGATGTCTTCCAGCGCCTTGCCTTCCCATTCGGTGCCGGCAATCAGCTTGTTGCCGACCGTCACATAGGCGTTGTGGTGCAGGTCGTGGTGGTATTCCATGGTTTCCTTGGACATGCCCCCATCGGCCAGCGCGTCATGGGCATAGGGAAGGTCGGGAAGTTCAAAAGCCATTTCAGGGCCTCCTGTTCGTTGCGGTTCTGCGGCTAGATGCTCATTGTGGACGCGGAAGGTCAAGGGCCAGGGCGGGCAATGGCCGCGCTACGGGTCAAAACGCCGCCCCAATGCGCGATCAGTTACGGACTTCGCAAGACCCCTGTCCAGACGGCTTGTTGTCAAAGCTGGCAATGACCGCAGAAATGGTCGCAGCGTGGGAGCTTTTTTGAATGGTCAGGCGGTAGGAGATGCTAACGGTCGCCCCGCCGCTACTACTTCTGCCCTTGACCCCTTTCAGGCGCCAGGAAAAGGTGGTGCGCCGGTTGTTATCCACCGCGATTTTGGCCGAAATCGGATTGCCCATGTAATGGTCGATCAGCGGGTCAATAACGGTTACGTTTCCGCCGTTCTGGTCAATACGCACAATTTTTGGAATGAAATTTGTCCGGCCATTTTCCTGCAGCTTGCAAATGTAGGTTTTTGCCGCAACCGGCGATGCAGCAGTCAGAACAGCCAGCACCAGGCCGGCAATGGAAACGGTTTTCATGTTTTACCTCATAGCAACATTTTACCCCGACAATATAACGGGGCCGCACAAGGCATTCAACCGGAGAGGGCGCTTAGCCGCCGGGGAAAAACCCGACCTCTGCCCCGGTCCGCACCGCATTTGCAAGCAGGTCGAACACATATCCGGCCACCGAGCGAAAGGCGATGATCTCAAAGCTTTCCCTGTCGGGCATATGAAACGCAGCAGGAGCCTGGGCCAATCGTGAACGGCGAAAATCGCCGGGAGCGAAACCACGCAGATCGGCGGGGCTCAGCTTGGCAATCCCCTCAAATGCCGCAGGACCGGAAAGCCGGAAAACAACCCGGGCATCGGAAACGTCGACCACGAGTGCATGGCTGGTTTTCAATGACTTTTCAAGTCTTTCTACCGCTTTCTTAACGTCCTGATAGGCAACAAACAACAGTAGCTCATCCGGGCTCATCCACGCCGCGCGGCCCTTGGCGCCCGAGGTGATTTTCAGCGGTGCAGGCATGCGCGCCCCGGTCACCGATGACACCGCTTTGGCCACCTTGGCCAGGGAAAGGTCGGCGCGCAGGGTGATCATGCCGACCAGCCCGGCCTCTTCCACCAGACAATAGCCCTGGGTTGTTGCGCCCGGTAGCGCGGAAACGGCTTCATACATTTTGCTTTTCCCCTTCCGGGTCATAAAACACCGGGCTGACAATACGAGCCTTCACCACCTCGCGGGTATCGTCAATGATCGCCACATCGACGATCTCGCCCATGCGGTCCGGGCCGTTTTCGACCAGACCCATGGCGATACCGCGTTCCAGCGTC
>CAYSBG010000242.1:294-3948 GCA_964429125.1 uncultured Aliiroseovarius sp. | reverse complement strand
CCGGTTCACCCTGGAAAGCGCGGCGGGCAACTGGCCGGAGGCGCAGGCGGCCCTCGAGCGCCTGGCCAAAATCAAGGGCATTGAGCGGGCGCGGATTGCCGCCGCACGCGCCGATCTGCTGGCCCGCGAGGCGCTGGCGTTGATCCAGGCCGGCGATGCAAATGCCGCCCGGGCACGGGCCGGCGAAGCCGTGAAGGCCGGGCCAGAACGCCTGTGGCCGGCGCTGATTGCGGCCGAGCTCGATGCTGCTGCCGGGGCGCGCCCGCGCGCCCGCAAGCGGCTGGCCCGGGCCTGGAAGGCCGGGCCCCATCCGGCGCTTGCCGAAGCCTTCGCCGGGCTGGAGCCGGGCGAGACGGCGCTTGACCGCCTGCGCCGCTTCGAGACCTTCACGCAAGAGACCGCCGATCACCCGGAGAGCCATATTGCGCTGGCCGAACAGGCGATTGCCGCCGGCATGTGGGGGCTGGCGCGGAGCCATCTGAACGCGGTGCTGGGCACCGCCGCCTCGGCCCGCGCCCTGCACCTTGCTGCCGAGCTGGTGATGGGTGAAACCGGCGATGACGAGGCGGCCAGACGCTGGCGCCGCCTGGCGACGCATTGTGGTGATTCAGCCTGGGCATGCGAGGTGTGCGGGCTGCGCCAGGCGAATTGGCGCCCCGACTGTCCGGCCTGTGCGACGCTTGCCAGTCTGGTCTGGACGCCGGCACCGCCGGCGCGGTTCCTGCCCGGCCTGCGTCTCACTGCCCCGGCCGGGGTGCGGGCGCCCGACGAGGCCAAAGCCGGCGACCCGGGGGCGGACATCTACCGCACCCTGGCGGCCGGCGAGGCCCGCGATGCGGCCGAGCGCGCTGGCGATGGAAACGATGATTAAATAGCGCTCAGGCGGGGTCTGCGAAACGCTTGCCCTCACCGGTTCTGCGGCTTATCTTGCGCTCGCATTCCTGCAGCGCCCTTGTTACGGTTGATCGCGCGCCGATGTAGCTCAGCTGGTAGAGCAACGCATTCGTAATGCGTGGGTCGGGGGTTCGAATCCCTCCATCGGCACCACTTCCTCCTTGTGTCCGACCCGGAGACATAGGTAACGGATCGGACCCGAGATACAGGTGACACTTTTGGTCGGGCCTTTCCGCCGTCGTGTCTGCCGGTTGCCGGTGGTTGGCTCCACCTGATGCACGGGGGTGGGCCGGTGGGACGAGGCTACCAAGAGCACAAGGCCGACCTGGTTCGGTCCAGTGACCCTGTCAGGTCGATAAATGCACCAGCACCTCATATTCCCGCCTGCGCGCGCGCCAGATCGCGTCATTTTCGGAACAGCTAAGGGACGGATGACACATGATCAATTTAGGGGGCGAATTTTCCAGCCAGCAATCGAACAATTTCCTGTAATCGGCAAACGGCTTGAATGAATAAACGCCTGCGAAATTTTCATTGTAGGCGAATCCGTATTTTCTGCATTTGGTCCTGAACCCGATGTTAAGGACTTTCAGAATTCCCGCCTTAAGCCGTGCATCGGTATGCCGCAAGGACGGTGAGACCTGTCGGATCCAGGGCTTCTTTTTCAAGCGTGCGTAGCGCTGCTTCAGACGCTCAAGAAAGATGCCCCGTACAAACGGCATGATGTGCACGTGATGATGTCCGTCAACGAAATCCGGCGGCCTTCCGAACAGGGCCTCAAACTGGTCCAACTGGCGATCAAGTGACGCGACAATTCGTTCTCGGGTCGTTTTCCGGGCCCACAAAGCCAAAACCAGCGATCGCAAAGGAAAGACGTCATTGCCGGCCTTCCCGGAAAGGTGTTCGGTCAGATTGAAGTGCAATCCGATCTGGACGTGCGTCCTGTGCTTGTCCAAACGGTCCGCATAACGATGCGTCCAGGGTGAGTCCGCCATGACACTCGTTGCCGTGATCTTCCGGCGGGCGCACAGCTCCAGAATGGCTTTCGAAATCCCCTCCGAGTAACCGAAGTCATCGGCGCAAACGACGGCTTTGCCGGCGGCCGGTTGAGCGGCGGTCGAGCGATGCCTATCCGCAAACGCCCAAAACCGCGACAGCAGGAATGTGCTCATGGCCGCGACCCCCAAGGCGATAACCAATCCCTGCCGGTAGCTCAGGGATGTATGGTTCAGCAACACGGCGTAACTGCTTTCGTTAATCAGAAAGCCTGCCAGGGAAACCATGGAAAAGCGGCGAAGCGATGTCGCATGGGGCTGATTCCGGGCAGCGAACGTCCAGTTTTTGTGCCCGAAGTAGCTTAGGGCGAAGGCAAGGAGGAAGCCGAAGCAATTGGCGACAAGCGGGGACAAATCAGCGAAATTCAGAATGGTGACAACGCTTGTCCAGTGCAGGGCAAAAGCAGAAGCCCCAACCAGACCGAAGCGGACAATCTGGCTGTCAAGCAACGCGGCTATCATATTCCGGCTCGGCGGTTGCAACTTCGTCTATCAGATAAAGAGGCCTGTTCTTCACCTCTACAAAAATCCTGCCAACATATTCACCCAGCACACCGATCGAAATGAGCTGAATACCCGAAAGGAAGGTCACGCCATCGACAAGGGTTGCCCAACCCTGCAAATCAACCCCAAAAATCAATGTTCTCAGGAAAACATATAGGCCATACGCAAACGACATACCGGAAATCAGAAATCCCAGCCGGCTGATAATTCGAAGCGGCAAAGTACTGAAAGCGGTTATCCCTATAACTGCAAAATTGATTAGTGCTCTTAAGGTGAATTTTGTTTCCCCGTTTATCCGTGGTCTGGCGACATAGGGTAACCCCTTTTTTCGGAACCCGACCCAGTTATATAGGCCCTTCATGAACCTGTTTTTTTCCTGCATTTGAGTCAAGGCGCCCACCAGGCGGGCCGACAGCAAACGAAAATCACCGGCATCATGTTCTATGAACTGCGAATCGCGGGGGAGGAGCTTGTAAAACAGCGAGCTCATGCAGCGCCGGAGAAGGGTATCGGTCTTGCGGGACTGGCGTACCGCGTAGACATGGTCGTAGCCTTGTTTCCAGCAGGCAATGAAATCCCGAATCTTCGACGGCGGATGTTGGCCATCTGCGTCCATAATCACCACAACATCCTTGGAAAGGGCCTCATTCAACCCCGCCGTGATGGCGATTTCCTTGCCGAAATTTCGGGATAGGCGGACCACTTTGAGCGGTGTTTTCAGGCGTGCGTTCAGGGCTTGTTTGAACGTCGAATCCGAGCTGCCATCGTCGACAACAATGATCTGGCAGTCCATTCCCAACGTGTTCACGGCGCGGTCGAGTTCTTCGAGAACCGGCCGAATGCACTTTTCCTCATTATAGGCAGGCAATACGACACCGAGCGATTTGCGCAGCACGCGAATGTCACTGACGTCATGGACATCGTTTGCGGCCAATCGCTCCCTGGCGTCCGAAGCGTCCGACTTGTCACCGAGATCCTGATTCATCGGTCATCCCCTAGCGTCGCTTTGTAGAGTTGATACCGCCGTGTCGATCCAAGAAAGGAAAACTTTGCCTTCAATCCGGGTATTGATTTCGCCTGTTCGTGGGTCAGCGCAAGAAAAACGGATTTTTTCGTCTTCAGGGTGTCGAGCGCCCTACCAATGGAGTCAAAGTGTTTCGACTTTCCAGCGTTATAAAACTCCATTGAGTAAAGTCGTTTT
>CAYSBG010000242.1:0-284 GCA_964429125.1 uncultured Aliiroseovarius sp. | reverse complement strand
ATCTGATGGAATAAAAGACTAATATCGCGGGCACTTTTCTGGCCGAGATTCGGATTTTCCTGAAGAGCTGCCACCACCACCAAAAAGACGGCAGGCGACACCATCCCGATGCCGTATGCCCAGTTCCGTATCTTTCCTCTGTTTGTCGCTAGCGGAGCGGTCAACTGGCTAATAATCAAAGCAAAAGCAGGTAGTGTTGTCAGCGTATATGTGCGCGTAATGTTTCGTGCAAATGTAAAAAACAAGAGAGGTGCTATAAACCAGCACAAGAGATATTTGTCTTT
>CAYSBG010000241.1:0-4003 GCA_964429125.1 uncultured Aliiroseovarius sp. | reverse complement strand
GTTGCCGCCCCCCCGTTGGGCGCGATCGAGCGTAGCCGTGATGAAGCTGTCCAGCTGAAGGCCGCAGAAGGCGGCGCGGCGGGGGCGCCAGCGTCCGATATGGTCGCCGTGCCCGCGCCGATGTCCCCTGTGGCGACGACCTCCGGCATCGCCGCCGCGCCTGACCAGGCCCCGATTGCTGGCTATATTATCGCCGAAGAAATGGCCGCGCCTGAGCCCGACACCGAGGCCTACGCCAACAAAGATGCCAACCCGCTCAAGGTGGTTGGCGAAGAGCCGGTTTCGACCTTCTCCATCGACGTGGACACGGCCAGCTGGTCGGTGATCCGCTCATCGCTGATGGCGGGCTATCTGCCGCCTGAGGATGCGGTGCGGATCGAGGAAATGGTCAATTATTTCCCCTATGCCTATCCGGCACCGGACGCCGACAGCCCGGACCCGTTCCGCCCAACTGTGACCGTGATGGGCACGCCGTGGAACCCGGACACGCGCCTGGTGCATATCGCCATCCAAGGCGAAATGCCGGCGCTGGAGGATCGTCTGCCGCTGAACCTGGTGTTCCTGATTGACACCTCCGGTTCGATGCAAGACGCCGACAAGCTGCCGCTGCTCAAGCAGAGCTTCCGGCTGATGCTGGCCCAGCTGCGCCCCGAGGACGAGGTGTCCATCGTTACCTATGCCGGCAGCGCCGGGCAGGTGTTGGCACCGACCCCGGCGGGCGAACGCTCGACCATTCTTGAGGCGCTGAACCGGCTTGAGGCCGGGGGCGGCACCGCCGGGCAGGAAGGGCTGCAACAGGCCTATTCGGTGGCCGAAAGCATGGCTGGCGAGGGCGAGGTCACCCGGGTCATTCTGGCCACTGACGGGGATTTCAACGTCGGCATTTATAACCCGGATGAATTGAAAGACTACATTGCCGACAAACGCGACAGTGGCGTTTATCTGAGTGTGCTGGGCTTTGGCCGGGGCAATCTGGACGACGCAACCATGCAGGCGCTGGCACAGAACGGCAATGGCCAGGCCGCCTATATCGACACCCTGTCCGAGGCGCAAAAAGTGCTGGTTGACCAGCTGTCCGGCGCCCTGTTTCCCCTTGCAAATGACGTAAAAGTGCAAGTCGAGTTCAACCCGGCCGAGATCGCCGAATATCGGTTGATCGGCTATGAGACCCGCGCTTTGGCGCGCGAAGACTTCAACAACGACAAGGTCGATGCCGGCGAGATTGGCGCCGGCCACACGGTTACGGCAATCTACGAGGTGACCCCGGTCGGCTCGCCTGCGATCATGACCGACGCGCTGCGCTACCAGGCCGCCCCGCAAGGCTCCGACAGCGGCGAGTTGGGCTTTCTCAAGCTGCGCTACAAGGCGCCGGGCGAGGATAGCTCCAGGCTGATCACCCAGCCGATCATGGCCGATACCGGCGCGGCCGGGGATGACCAGATGTTCGCCGCCGCCATTGCCGGGTTTGGCCAGTTGCTACGCGGGGATGACAAGTATCTGGGCGACTGGAGCTACGCTGATGCGATGGCGCTGGCCAATGCGCACAAGGGCGAAGACAGCTTTGGCTACCGCGCCGAGGCGGTGACGCTGATGCGCCTGGCCGACAGCCTTTCGCAGTAATACCTGCCAGCTCTTTCATTACCAAAACCTTTTCAGCAGCCAAGCGTCCGCCTTCGTGGCGGGCGCTCATTCGCGTCTTGCGCAGGAGGTCGGGGCGCGCTAACCTTTGGTGATATTCTCAGGGCGGGGTGCAATTCCCCACCGGCGGTAACAGCCCGCGAGCGCACGCATCCCTTCAGGGATGTCTGGTCAGCAGATCCGGTGAAATTCCGGGGCCGACGGTATAGTCCGGATGGAAGAGAATGGTGCGGCGCCTCGCGGGGCGACTGTCCGTTTTGCCTTGGGGCATGTGCGCAAGGAAAAGGGACACGCCATGATCCAGACGACCAATGCCGCCAGGGGCGCGGCTTTCATGCTTGCCGCCGGGGCCAGTTTCGCCCTGATCAACATTGCCGTGCAGGGGGCAACGATGAAGGCCGGTGCCGGCTCGACCGCTGTGGCATTCTGGCAGTACCTGATCGCGCTGGTTTTCTACATCCCATGGGTTTTGCGCCACCACCGGGCGGCCTTGGCCACCGGCCACAAACCGCTGCACGTGCTGCGCGTGGTGTTGGCAGCCATTGGTGTGCAATTCTGGATTGCCGGGCTTGCACATGTGCCGATCTGGCAGGCCATTGCCCTGATCATGCTGTCGCCTTTCTTCGTTACCCTCGGCGCCGGGCTGCTATTGGGCGAGCGGGTCACGCCGATCCGTTGGGTGGCGGTGATCGCCGGCATTTTCGGCGGCGCGATCATCCTCGAACCCTGGTCTGACAGCTTTCTGATCACCGCATTATTGCCGGTCGCGGCGGCGGCTTTCTGGGCTGCGCATTCGCTGATGACCAAACGCCTTACCGGCGTGGACAGCCCCGAGACCCTGACCATCTACCTGTTGATCCTGCTGACGCCAATCAATGCGGCTTTGGCGTTTGGCTCGGGTTTTGGATTGCCGAACGCCAGCCTGTGGATGGTTGCCGCCGCCGGCCTGCTGACGGCGGCCGCACAGCATTTCCTGGTGCGCGCCTATTCGCTGGCCGACGCGGCATTTCTGCAACCGTTCGATCACCTGAAACTGCCGCTCAACGTGGTGTTGGGGTTTCTCGCCTTTGGCTTTCTGCCTACAGGCTCGATGTGGCTTGGCACCGGCATTATCATGGCGGCCTTGTTCCTGCTGTTGCGCGACGAAACCCGCCGCGCCCAACCGGCCTGAAGCACCGGGCCAGGGCATGTCGCCCCAAATCGAATTCGTCCGGCAGGGCGAACGCATTTGCTTGCGCAAACGCTGCCTCGCCCCGCCGGCCGAATGCCGGAATCTGATCAGGCGCGACAGGCTCTACCCGGCGTCCAGCCACTTCAGAACTGCCGCGCGGTCGCCGTCCAGGGTTGGGGCGCGGGCATCTGGCAGGGTGTCGTCCATGTCCGAAATCTTGATCGGATTTCCGGCGGCGAGATACGGTTTCCCACCCTTTGGATTTGCCAGTTCGACCACCATGTTGCGGGCGGCGATCCGCGGGCAATGCGTCCAACCCCAAAGCCACACACATCCGGGCGGGTGGCCGGTCTCGTTGGTAATGGCAATCGCATGTTCCAGAATGGCCAGTTGCCCGTCCAGCATCGCCACGTCCACCTTGCGCCCCCCGCCCGGTTTGCGGCCGTTCATATAGTGCGGCGGTAATGCCTTGGGCCAGAAACATGCCGCCAACGATATCGCCAACCGACGCGCCCACCCGCACCGGCTCGCGGTTTTGCTCGCCGGTGATCGACATCAGCCCGCTGCGCGCCTGCACCACCATGTCATAAGCCGGCTTCTGTGCGTCCGGCCCGGTGTGGCCAAAGCCGGAAACCGCGCCGTAAATCAGGCCGGGATACCTGGCGTGCAGCGCCTCCCAGCCATAGCCCAGCCGCGCCATCACCCCGGGGCGAAAGTTCTCTACAAGCACGTCGGCCTTGGACAACAGCCGCTCGAACAACGCGCGGTCAGCCGCGTCTTTCAAATCCAGGGCAATCGACTGTTTACCCCGGTTGATTGCGGCGAAATAGGCGCTTTCGCCATCGCGGAATGGCGGAAAATGCCGTGTGTCATCGCCAAGCCCGGGGCGCTCGACCTTGATCACCCGGGCGCCCAGATCGGCCAGGATCATCGAGCAATAAGGCCCGGCCAGAACATGGGAAAGGTCAACAACGGTGATGTCGGCAAGGGGGAAGGGCATGCAAGACTCCTGCTGTTCGCGCCCCGCCATTCTGCTCCTGAAGCCGCATGATTTCCATGACATGGATCATCCGGCCGCCACCGGTATCGCCCGGTATTACACAGACATGCAGATGTATTTCATCTCCAGGTAATCCTCGATCCCGTGGCGCGAGCCTTCGCGGCCCAGCCCGGATTGCTTGACCCCGCCAAAGG
>CAYSBG010000240.1:0-4021 GCA_964429125.1 uncultured Aliiroseovarius sp. | reverse complement strand
TGCAGCAGGTAAGGCTCTACCACATCTTCAAGCCCGTCGCGCGCTTCCGACAGGGCGGCGGCGAGGGTTTCAATGCCCACCGGACCACCGTTATAATGTTCGGCAATCAGCCCGAGATACCGCCGGTCGGCCCCGTCCAGCCCCAAAGAATCCACCCCCAGCCGGGTAAGGGCGCTGTCGGCAAGGCTGCGTGTCAGTCGGCCATCGCCCTCAACCAGCGCGAAATCCACCACCCGGCGCAACAGGCGCCCGGCAATCCGGGGGGTGCCACGGGCGCGTTTGGCAATCTCGCGGGCGCCATCCGGCTCGCATTCCACCCCCAGCTTTTGCGCATTGCGGGTGACGATCTCGTGCAGTTCGGCTTCGGTGTAAAACTGCAGGCGCACGGGAATGCCGAAACGGTCGCGCAGCGGCGTGGTCAACAGGCCCAGCCGGGTGGTCGCCCCGACCAGGGTAAACGGCGCCAGTTCAATGCGCACCGTGCGCGCCGCCGGGCCTTCGCCAATTACCAGGTCCAGCTCGAAATCCTCCAGCGCCGGGTACAGCACCTCTTCGACCACAGGGTTAAGGCGGTGGATCTCGTCGATGAACAACACGTCGTTCTTTTCAAGGTTGGTCAGGATTGCCGCCAGATCGCCGGCCCGCGCCAGCACCGGCCCAGAGGTCATGCGAAAATTCACCCCCAATTCACGGGCAATGATCTGGGCCAGGGTGGTCTTGCCCAGACCAGGGGGGCCATGAAACAGCGCATGGTCCATGGCCTGGCCACGCATGCGCGCGCTTTCGATGAACACTGCCAGATTGGCCCGCGCCTCTTGCTGGCCAATGAAGTCGGCCATGCGCTGCGGACGCAATGCCCGGTCAAAATCCTCCGGGCGTTTTTCCGGGCGCAGGGTCAGGTCAGGGTCGCTCATTTCGGTGCCAGTGCTTTGAGCGCAGTACGGATCAGCGCCGCTGTATCTGCCTCGGGTGTATCCTGCGCCGCTTGCGCCACCGCAGCCGCCGCCTCTGACGGGGCATACCCCAGATTGGACAAGGCCGAAAGCGCATCACCTTGGGCCGCGGCATTGCCGGCCTGCGCCATGTCGGCGGGGGCCTCGATGACCTCGGCCTCTGGTGTTTTCAGTGGCGCTGTCTGGGCGCGCTCCGTAGCCAACGCCGGGGCCGCGCCTGCGCCCATGGCCATCACCGCAGGCGCCTTGTCCTTCAGCTCGATCAGGATACGTTGCGCGGTTTTCGGCCCGACCCCTTTGGCGGCCTTGACCGCGTTCACATCGCCCAGGTTGATCGCCTGGCTAACCCCTTCGGCGCCCAGCGTGCCAAGGATCGCCATCGACGCCTTGGCGCCAATACCCTGCACACCCATCAGCAGCCGGTGCCATTCCTTTTCCAGCAGCGATGTAAAGCCGAAAAGCTGCAGGTTATCCTCGCGTACCAGAAGGTCGGTATACAGCGCCACCGCCTCGCCCGGTCCGGGCAAGCCCGCCATGGTGCGCGCCGAGACGGTGACAAGATAGCCGACCCCGGCGACATCGACCAATACATGATCGTCGCTGCGATAGATCAGCCGCCCGGCAATGCGCCCGATCATGCCGCGCCCCTTTGGCTGCTTTTGGCCAGAGCCGCAGCCAGCCGTCCCGAAGCCTGGCCGTGATGGGCATGGGTCAGGGCAATGGCCAACGCGTCTGCAGCGTCCGGCCCGGCGACCTTGGCTCCGGGCAATTGCAGCGCCACCATATATGCCACCTGCGCCTTGTCCGCATGACCAACGCCGACCACACATTTCTTAACTGCATTGGGGGCGTATTCGCCAACCACCAGCCCGGCCCGTGCCGGCACCAACAAGGCCACCCCACGCGCCTGGCCCAGCTTGAGCGTGCCTGCGCCGTCTTTGTTGACAAAGGTCTTCTCGATGGCCGCCTGATCGGGCCGATACTCGGCGAAAACCGCGCTTAACCCGTCAAACAACGCGACCAAGCGGCTGCCCAGATCGCCGCTGCCGGTTTTGATCACCCCATTGGCCACGTGGCTGACCCGTCCGGCCACCGCGTCAATCACCCCCCAGCCCATATTCCGCAATCCCGGATCAATGCCCAAAACCCGCATAGCCAATGCCCGCCCGTTGTTTTTCGTGTTTTCCTGTTGCTTTTGAGGCACGATTAGCACGAAACGCGAACACCCGCCAGAAGAATCCTTCGGCCTACAAAAGCGCATCCCCCCTCCCCGAGCGCTTGAAAACGACAGAACGCGGCCTCTGATAGTGCGAAAACGACACTTTCGCCATCAAAATTCCTTATTTAATAACAAACGATTAAGCGGAATTACTCCTATGCAAAAAATGCATAGGCGATATGTGATCTAAGCGATTGTCCCAATGCCTGTACGGCCCTACATGCCAGTCAGATGCAATGAAGCATCGCCAAACACTAAAAGAGGACGAAGCAATGGCTGTACTCAACGACACTTTCCAATCGGCTCTTGGCCATGGTTTCTCCGACGCGATTTCGCGTACGGCTTACCGGGTCATTGCCTCTGTTTCCACCTGGAACGAAGCGCGGCGCACACGCAAGGCGCTCAATGGCCTCAGCGACCGTGAACTGGACGATATCGGCTTGTCGCGCGGCGACATCCCGTTCATTCAATAAGACAACCACCACCGCACGCAAACAAAAACCCCCGCTGCAAAGCGGGGGTTTTCTTTTGTCTTCCGACCCGTGTTATTCGAGGCTTAGCGCCACGAAACGCGGGTTGCCCTCGCGCCGAACCAACAACAGGATCGACCGGCGACCGGCATCCTTGGCGGCAGCGATACGCGCCTCGAAACCATCAATGGTTTCGATCTCTTGCTGACCCGCTTCGGCGATGATATCGCCCGGGGCCAAGCCTTTGTCAGCGGCTTCGCTGGCGGCGTCCACATCCATGACCAACAGGCCATTGGTCCCAGGGTTCAGGCCCAGATCCGAACGCATGGCGTCGTCCAACTCGCTCAGTTGCATACCCAAAACGGACCGCATCGCAGGCGCGTCGTCCGGTGCCTCGGTGCTGGCGGCGGCAACCGCATCTTCGCGGCGGCCAAGGGTGACTTTCAACGTCACCGTTTCGCCATCGCGCAACACCAGAACCCGCACGGCCTTGCCAACCTCGGTATAGCCCACCACGCGGACAAGCTCGCGCGTGTCGGCCACATCCTGGCCGTCAAAGCGCAGGATCAGATCGCCGGATTGAACCCCGGCTTCCTTGGCCGGACCGTCAGGCACATCGGTGACCAGCGCGCCCTTGTTGTCTTCAAGCCCCATCGCCTCGGCGATTTCGTCGGTGACATCCTGAATGCGTACTCCCAGCCACCCCCGGCGGGTTTCGCCAAAGTTTTTCAGCTGATCGACCACCCGGCTGACCACGTTCGATGCCATCGAAAAACCGATACCGATAGAGCCGCCGTTGGGCGACAGGATCGCGGTATTCACGCCGATGACCTGACCATCCATGTTGAACAGCGGCCCGCCGGAATTGCCCCGGTTGATCGCCGCGTCGGTCTGTAGGAAATCGTCGTAGGTCCCGGAAAGTTCGCGCGAGCGTGCCGAGACGATCCCGGCAGAAACCGAAAAGCCCTGGCCCAGCGGGTTGCCCACGGCCAGCACCCAATCGCCCACGCGCATGACATCGCTGTCGCCAAAATTGACAAAGGACAGCGGCGCGTCGGCCTCGACCTTGAGCACGGCGATATCAACCACCGGGTCGGCGCCAACGACTTTGGCCTCAAGCACGGTGCCGTCGGTGAACTCGATCTGAATCTCGTCCGCCCCTTCGATCACGTGGTTATTGGTGACGATAAAGCCATCTTCGCTGATGACAAACCCGGACCCGAGCGCCTGGCTGCGGCGCTGCTGCGGCTGGTCGCCATTTTCGCCCTGGCGGTCCAGGAAATCCTTGAAAAATTCCTCGAACGGCGAGCCTTTAGGCACCATCGGTTGTGCCCCGGAGGAGCTGGCAATCAATGTGGAAGAGGAAATATTGACCACTG
>CAYSBG010000239.1:0-4037 GCA_964429125.1 uncultured Aliiroseovarius sp. | reverse complement strand
ATTCGGAACATTTTGCGCGCCGTATTGACGGGTTCCTGAGCCCTGATCTGGATCCGCGCACCCAGCTTGGCTATGCCACAAACGCCATTCGCGAGGGCGGGTTTTTCGGCGTTGGCGTTGGCGAGGGCCAGGTTAAATGGTCGCTGCCCGATGCCCATACGGATTTCATCATCGCCGTCGCCGCCGAGGAATACGGCCTGGTGCTGGTCCTGACCATCATCGCGCTGTTTGCCACGATCGTTGTGCGCTCTTTCCTGCGTCTGATCCGCGAACGCGACCCGTTTATCCGCCTTGCGGGTTCTGGGCTGGCGGCGATTTTCGGGGTCCAGGCGCTGATCAATATGGGGGTGGCGGTTCGGCTGCTTCCGGCCAAGGGCATGACTTTGCCCTTCGTCTCCTACGGCGGCTCCTCGCTGATTGCCGGCGGGCTTACCGTGGGCATGTTGCTGGCGTTTACCCGGGCGCGGCCTCAGGGCAGGATGGGCGACATTATCGGTAATGGCCAAGGGGTTAGCCGTGGTTCCCGCCTGAAACAGGGGCGGAGTAGGGACCATGGCTGAGGCGCCGCTTCTGGTCATCGCCGCTGGCGGAACGGCCGGGCACATGTTTCCGGCCATGGCCTTGGCCGAGGCGATGCTGGAGCGGGGTTGGCGGGTCAGGCTTTCCACCGACACACGCGGCGCGCGCTATACCAGCGGCTTTCCTGCGGCGGTCGAGATCGAGCAGGTAAGCTCGGCCACATTCGCCCGGGGCGGGCTTCTGGCCAAGGCCCTCGTGCCGCTGCGCATTCTGGGCGGCGTTCTGGCTACCACCCTGCGCTTTCGCCGCGCCCGGCCCAAGGTCGTGGTCGGCTTTGGCGGCTATCCGGCGATCCCCGCGATGGGGGCTGCGTATGTGCTGAAAGTGCCGCGTATGCTGCACGAACAAAACGGCATCCTGGGCCGGGTCAACCAGATTTTTGCCAAGCGCGTTGACAAGGTTGCCTGCGGCACCTGGCCGACCGACCTTCCGGAAGGTGTCACGGGCATCCACACCGGCAATCCGGTGCGCGCCGCCATCGCCGCGCGCGCCGGTGCGCCGTATATTCCCCCCGGCGACTATCCAATGGACGTGCTGATCTTTGGCGGATCCCAAGGCGCGCGTGCGCTTTCCGATGTGGTGCCCGCGGCGATTGCCGGGCTGCCCGATGAAATCCGCCGCCACATTTCGGTCAGCCAGCAAGCCCGCCCCGAAGATGTCGAGCGGGTCAGTGCCTTTTACGCCGCACATGAAATCCGCGCCGATGTGGCACCGTTCTTTGACGACATCCCGCGACGGATCAGCGAGGCCCAATTGGTCATCGCCCGGGCCGGGGCCTCCTCCATTGCCGATATCTCGGTGATTGGCCGCCCGGCGATCCTGATCCCCTTTCCCCATGCAACCAATGACCCCCAAACCGCCAATGCCCGTGGTCTGATCGAGGCGGGCGCTGCTTTCCTGCTACCCGAGGATCGCTTGACCCCGGAAAGCCTGACCACGGAAATGCGCCAGATCCTGTCCGAGCCGGACGGCGCCATGGCGATGTCGCTGGCAGCGCTGGAAATCGCCCGCCCGGACGCCGCCGATCATCTGGCCCGGCTGGTTCTGGAACTGGCCGGATTTGACCCCGGCAAAAACAAGGACGACGACACATGAATGCCGCGACCAAACTGCCCACGGAAATGGGCCTTATTCATTTTGTCGGTATCGGCGGCATCGGCATGTCGGGCATTGCCGAGGTGCTGCTGAACCATGGCTATCAGGTGCAGGGCTCGGACCTGAAAGCCACCAAGATCACTGTGCGTCTGGCAAAGCTGGGCGCCGACATCTTTATCGGCCAGCGCGGCGAAAACCTCGAAAATGCCGAGGTCGTGGTGATTTCCTCGGCGATCAAGCCCGGCAATCCCGAGCTGGACGAGGCCCGCCGCCTGGGCCTGCCGGTGGTGCGCCGCGCCGAGATGCTGGCCGAGTTGATGCGGCTGAAATCCAACATCGCCGTGGCCGGCACCCATGGCAAGACCACCACCACCACGCTGATTGCCGAATTGCTGGTCAAGGGCGGGGTTGACCCGACCGTGATCAACGGCGGAATCATCCATGCCTATGGCTCCAATGCGCGCATGGGCCAGGGCGAATGGATGGTGGTCGAGGCCGACGAATCCGACGGCACCTTCAACCGCCTGCCGGCAACCATTGCCGTGATCACCAATATCGACCCGGAACATATGGAGCATTGGGGTAATTTTGACGCCCTCAAACAGGGGTTTTCGGACTTCGTCCACAACATCCCGTTTTATGGCCTTGCCGTGTGCAACACCGACCACGCCGAGGTGCAGGCGCTGGTCGGGCGCATCACCGACCGGCGGGTGCGCACCTATGGCTTCAACGCCCAGGCCGATGTGCGCGGGGTCAACCTGCGCTTTGAGGCGGGACAGGCGCATTTTGACGTCGCGTTAAACGCCGAGGGCGCGGTGATCAAGGATTGCACCCTGCCCATGCCCGGAAAACACAATGTCTCCAACGCCTTGGCCGCCGTCGCCGTGGCCCGCCACCTGGGTATGAAGCGCGCCGAGATCCGCGCCGCCCTGGCCGAGTTTGAGGGCGTCAATCGCCGCTTCACCCGGGTCGGCACCATAAACGGCGTCACCATCATCGACGATTACGCCCACCATCCGGTGGAAATCCGCGCCGTGTTGTCGGCGGCACGCCAGGCCACCTCCGGTCGGGTCATCGCCGTGCATCAGCCACACCGCTATACCCGCCTGCACGACCTGTTCGATGATTTCTGCGCCGCGTTCAACGAGGCCGACATCGTTGGCATCACCGACATTTTCGCCGCCGGAGAAGCGCCGATTGACGGCGCCAGCCGTGACGATCTGGTCGCTGGCCTGACCGCCCACGGCCACCGCGATGCCCGCGCGATCGCGGACGCGGACGGTATCCTTGACCTCTTGCAAAACGAAGCGCAACCTGGCGACCTGCTGGTCTGCCTTGGGGCCGGCACGATCAGCGGCTGGGCCAACGACCTGCCCGCGCGTATGGGGCAGGCATGACCCTGTCGTTTGCCCTTGCCTGCCTCTGGGTGGTACTCGCCGCCGTCTTGTCGGCGCTGCCCGCGCGCGACAACCACTGGCGCCACGCCTATTTCCTGATCGCGATTGGCATCCCGCTGCTGGGCTATGTCACTTGGGAAAACGGACCGGTCTGGGGGCTGATCGCGCTCGCCACCGGCATGGCGGTGCTGCGCTATCCGCTCAAACACGCCTTTGCGCGCCTGCGGCGCGCCAAAGGCTAGGCCGGGGGCCAGCCCCCGGACCCCCGAGGTATTTTCGCCAAGATGAAGGGGCTTGCCCACGTGCATTCCGCAGGCCATGCTGGGCGCATGGTACAAGTGAGCGAGATTGTTGATGCGGAAAGCCTGGGGCAATGGCTGCAAGATCTGCCCTTTGGCGAAGACAAAAACCGCCGCATTGCGGTCGCGATTGCCCACAGAGCGGCTATGCGGGTGTTGCCGGTGTTCTTGAAAGCATGGATGGAAGGCAAGATAGCGGGCCCTGGGTTTGGCGATTTGGACCCGCCCTTGTTTGCCTGCTTTACGAACCTTGTTGTCGGTACCTCCATTCATATGCAATCAAGTGCAATGCAAAAACTTGCTGGAGACCTAGCATTCGAGGGGTTAGGGGTTACGCCATTCGCAGAGAATGTCCAAAAAATCATTGGCTTGATTAATTTATCCGCACATTCCGCCTCCGTGCAAAGTGCCAATATTAAAGTGCTTAATCAGGCCGTTTCCGGTACGTTCGATTCTGCAAAATCTTCGGTTTATCCTTCTGATGTCGCCATTCTTGAGGTTCAACGAGATGCAAAGAGCTTTTTGTTTGGAAAGACCCCGCGTGCCAACCGACCACTCTGGCACGCCAAAAACCCGTTGCAGGCAGAATGGGACAAGATCCGCCAAGCCCTTCCCGAAAGCTGGGCTTTCTGGCGCGACTGGTATCAGGATGCGCTCGATGGCATCC
>CAYSBG010000238.1:3310-4040 GCA_964429125.1 uncultured Aliiroseovarius sp. | reverse complement strand
TTTTGGCCTTGGCCTGATCGTTGAGACGTGCGATTTCTGTTTTCTTTTCAGCGACTTCGGTGCGCAGCCTTTGGAACAGGTCGTCGTCGCCAGCGGCCTTGGCGGCGCCGATCTGCTTGGCGGCTTGGTTGGCCTCGGCCTGGGCAGATTCGGCGGCGAGGATGGCGGCGCGGCGGGATTCGTCGAGCGTGAGCACCCGTGCCGACAGGCCGGACAGGCCGCGGCGGGCCATGGCGGCGTCAAAGGCTTGCGGGTTATCGCGGATCTGGCGGATGTCGTGCATGGGGCGTCCTCGCATATTTTTCGCCGCAGATATGCCAGAACGGGGCGGGGGGGGAAAGTTGAAAGTTTTTCTTGGTGTTTGGGCAAAAGATTAAAGTATTGCGTTAAGAGGGTGGTAAAGTTTAAAGCTTTTTGGTTTGGTTTTGGAGGCTAATGGAAAAATACCTGGTTAACCAACCGGAGGGTTTGGTTCATAAGCTGGACCGAAATCCGCACTTATGAGATTGGCGTAGCTTAAATCAGCTGCCTGCATTTGCGCTGCCTTGAAATTGGCTCTCTCGAAATTCATTCTGCTAAGATTTGCACGCTGTAGATTGGTGTGACTTAGGTCGAGGTGAAAGCCATCTTCGCTAATACGGGTATCGGCGCGCTCAAGCGCGATCTGGGCCGGGCGGCGGCGGCCGATGATGGTGAGGGCGGTTTGGATGTCAGGGCGGGGTGTTGTATA
>CAYSBG010000238.1:0-3300 GCA_964429125.1 uncultured Aliiroseovarius sp. | reverse complement strand
GGGCCCATTGCCAGGCGTTGCTTTCAAAGTAAAGATCACAAAAGCGGGTTTGACGCCATTGCCGGTGCCTTTCACGGGCGGGTTCGTCGGCATCGTCGGGCAGGGATTGCCAGTCGGGCAAGGGGAAGGTGCGGGCCGCATCCGCCGGGGCGTTTTCGCGGATATAGGCGGTGAGGATTTCCATGATCTGGATGTGGTCGCGGGGGCTGTCCTGGGCGACGCGTTCCAGGGCGTAGAGGGCGCCGGTGCGGACCTCGATATTCGGTTGGTGGGAATTATCGGCAAGGCGGGTGGCGCCGAGGTTTTCCACGGCCTTGTTGATGCGGTCGGTGATCAGGCCCTGGTTGGCGGTTCTGGCCTGATCCTGGGCGACCCATGTGCGCCAGACGACGAAGGGGGCGCCAAGCAGGGCGGCGGCGAGGACGCCAAGGGCGCGCCCGTCGAGATGGGCGGGCGGGGATGCGATGCCGGCAAATACAAGGATGGTGCGCAAAAGGATGTAGACGAGCAGGAGGGCAAGCAGGGCGAGGGCAAACCCGAGCAGCGCGCCAAGGGGGCGGGCGGTGTTGAAATCCATCTCGCGCAGGCGTTTCAGGCCGAGCCAGCCCAGCAAATCGGTTTTGTCGGCCATTTCCTTTCCTTTCCGGTTCATAAAGACGCAATCCCCATTGCTTGCCAACCCCAAGGCGCCCATATAGGGTGCGCGCCACAGCCCTTGTGGCGGACAAAAAGAGGGAAGAACATGTTGGTGACACCGGCTTATGCACAGGCTGCGGGGGGTGCCGCGGGCGGCGCGTTTGGGGGGCTTTTGGTGCCCATGGTCATGGTTTTCGGGATCATGTATTTTTTCCTGATCCGGCCCCAGCAAAAGAAGCTCAAGGAGCATCAGGCGATGCTGGAGGCGCTGCGCCGTGGCGACCAGGTTGTGACTCAGGGCGGGATCATCGCCAAAGTGACCAAGGTCAAGGACGACGGCGAGGTGGAAATCGAGATTGCCAGCGGCGTGAAAGTGCGCGTAGTGCGCAGTTCGATTTCGAGCGTGGTATCGAAGACCGAGCCTGCCAAGGCTGCAAACGACTGATTTAAAACAATAAGGCGGGGCGGGGCGGATGCTTCAGATCGAGCTGTGGAAACGAATTGTCATCATCGGGCTGGTGCTGTTGGGGCTGGCCTATGCGATGCCCAACGGGTTTTATGACCGGGTGGAGCGGCACAATGATGCGGTTCTGGCGATCGAGGCGCTGGGATCAACGCCTGAGCGGGAAGCGGATGTTTCGGGCTGGCCAAGCTGGCTGCCGTCCTCGCTGGTAAATCTGGGGCTGGATCTGCGCGGCGGCGCGCATTTGCTGGCCGAGGTCAATGTCGAGGATGTCTATCAGCAGCGCATGGATGGTTTGTGGCCGGAGGTGCGCAATGCCTTGCGCGAGGTGCGTGACGAAGTGGGCACGATCCGGCGCCAGGCCTCGGAGCCGGGAACGCTGCGGGTGAAAATATCCAAGCCGGAGGGGCTGGCACGCGCGATTGAAGTGGTGCGCGGGTTGGCCCAGCCGGTGGTGACGCTGACCGGGGTCGGCTCGATGGATATCGAGGTGGCGGGTGCTGGTGACACGATTACCATTCAGCTTTCCGAGGCCGAAAAGCTGGCCAGTGACGACCGCACCATTCAGCAAAGCCTGGAGATCATACGGCGCCGGGTGGACGAGGTGGGCACGCGTGAGCCGACGATCCAGCGCCAGGGTGCGCGGCGTATCCTGATCGAGGTGCCGGGGCTGAATAGCGCCGAAGAGCTGATTGATCTGATTGGCACGACGGCGAAGCTGACGTTCAATTCGGTGGTCTCGCGCACGACCAACCCCGATACCAGGCCCGGGCCGCGCGAAATTTTGTTGCCGGCCAAGAACGAGGACGGGGTTTATTATGTGTTGGAAGCGGCGCCGGTGGTTACCGGGGAGGAGTTGAAAAACGCCCAGCCGAGTTTTGACCGCAACGGCCTTCCGGCGGTGAGCTTTCAGTTCAACCCGACCGGGGCGCGCAAATTTGGCGACTATACGGCAGAGAACGTCGGCTCGCCCTTTGCCATTGTGCTGGACGGCGAGGTGTTGAGCGCGCCGCGTATCAACGAGCCGATCCCGGGTGGATCGGGCATCATTTCCGGGTCTTTCACAATCGAGGAAAGCACCAATCTGGCGGTTTTGCTACGCGCGGGCGCCTTGCCGGCGGATATGGAATTCCTGCAAAAACAAACAATTGGGCCGCAGTTGGGGGCCGACTCGATTGAGGCGGGCAAAATCGCTTCGATTGTCGCCTTCCTGGGCGTGCTGATCTTTATGGCGGCGAGTTATGGCTGGTTTGGCATCATTGCCAATTTCGCGCTGATCCTCAACGTCGGGATGATTTCTGGCCTGCTGAGCATGATTGGCGCCACGCTGATCCTGCCGGGCATTGCCGGAATCGTGTTGACGATCGGTATGGCGGTGGACGCCAATGTTCTGGTGTTCGAGCGGATCAAGGAAGAGCTGAAGGGCGGCAAAGGCCCTGCGCGCTCTATTGAGCTGGGCTATGAAAAGGCGCTGTCTGCGATCATTGACGCCAATATCACCACGCTGATTACCGCAGCCATTCTGTTTGTCATGGGCGCCGGGCCGGTGCGTGGTTTTGCGGTGACCCTGGGGCTTGGCATCATCACGTCGGTGTTTACCGCGATCTATGTGACCCGCCTGCTGGTGGTCTTGTGGTTTGAGCGCAAAAAGCCGCGCGCGTTGGAAATCAAGGGCGTCAGGTTGGTGCCCAAGGATACGACCTGGGATTTCTTCAAACGGATGATCCTGACGCTGGGGGCATCGGGAATGGGGATCGTCGCGGCGGTTCTGGTGTTCATCGTCATTGGCCTGAATTTCGGTATCGACTTCAAGGGTGGCACTTCGATTCGCACCGAAAGCGTGCATGCGATTGATGTGGGAGAATACCGCGCGGCGCTCGATACTCTTGGCTTGGGGGATGTGACCATTACCGAGGTGATCGACCCAACCTTTGGGCCCGACAGAAATGTGGCGCAAATCCGCGTCGAAGCGCAGGAAGGCGGCGACGATCAGGTTGTCCAGATGGTCGAGGCGGCGCTAAAGGCCGAAGTCGACCCGGATATCACCTTTCCGTCGGTGACCACGATTGGCCCGGAAGTCTCGGGCGAATTGGTGCAGACCGCGATCGAGGCGGTGCTGGCGGCGATGGCGGCGGTGTTGTTTTACATCTGGCTGCGGTTCGAGTGGCAGTTCGCCCTGGGCGCGGTGGCAGCCCTGTTCC